>JAUWHL010000129.1 GCA_030605895.1 Promethearchaeota archaeon
GGTAATGTTGTTGGAATCCTAGTTACCTATGAAGATATAACAATTCGTAAAATTGGTGAACAAAAATTAAAAGAATCTGAAGAAAAATATCGTGGTATACTAGAAAATATTAGAGAAACTTATTTTGAAGTTGATTTAGAAGGGAATTTTACTTTTTTTAATGATTCTTTTCTTAATCTCATCGGATTTTCGAAAAATGAATTACTAGGTATAAATTATCGGAATTATGTTGACGAAGAGAATAAGAACAAAATTTTTAGAGTTTATAATGAAGTGTATCAAACTTCGCGACCAAAATCTAATTTTCAATATCAATTTCGAAAAAAAAATGGAGAATTAGTAACATGTGAATCCTCTGTGTATTTAAGATATAACTCAGAAGGGGAAAAAATAGGATTCAGTGGTTTAGCTAGAGATATTACAGAGAAATACATTTTAGAACAAAAGATTAAAGAATCAGAAGAGAAATATCGTACAATATTCAATTCAAGTCCGGATTATATTTTCATAACAGATACTAAAGGGGATATCTTTGATATGAATCCCGCATTATTAGAACGTATTGGAGTGAAATTGGAAGAAGTCATTGGTACAAATTTTGTAAATTTTTTAGCTAGTGAAAATCTTAAGGAATTAAAAGAAGTAGGAGTGGCAATAGAAGCTGGTAGAGAAATTAAAGGAGTTGAAATTAAGGCTAAAACAACACGTGGAGAAATATTTGAATATGAAGTAAATGCTGTACCATTAAAAGAAGATGGAAGAGTGACCAAAATTTTAAATTTAGCTAGAGATATAACCCTTCGAAAATTAACTGAACAAAAATTAAGGGAATCTGAAAAAAAGTATCGCCATTTATTCGAAAATGCTTCATACTCAATCATTTTAATTAATAGAAACGGAGTTATAATTGATTGTAATCCTGCTACTGAGAAATTATTTAATAAAAAAATTGAGGATTTAATAAATAGAAATTTCTTAGATTTAAGTATAAAACCTGAAAAGGCTTTACCTCTATTCAAACAGAGGTATCAATCTATCTTGAAAGGAAATATCCCAGAACCACTCGAGATCCAAATATCTCGATCAAAAGATGGACATCTAATGTGGATAAGTATTGATGATTCCCTTGTTGAGATTGGTGGTGAAAATATTTTTCAAGTAATAATTCAAGATATCACCGAGAAAAAAAATGCTACACAAGAATTAAAGAAATCTCAAGAAGAATTAACAATTTTAAATAGAGAACTAGAACAAAAAGTGTTAGAGAGGACAAAAGATTTAATAGAATCTGAACAACAATATCGTACTACTATTAATTCATTAAATGATCCGCTACATGTCGTTAACAATGATTTGAAGATTATTCTAGCAAATAATGCATTTAATCATTGGCTTGCTGATTTGGGTATTGATAAACAGATTGTAAATAAAAACGTTTTTGAAGCATTTCCGTTTTTACCTGATGAAGTTCATGAAGAATATGAAGAGATTTTTAATACAGGAAAGATTTTACTTACGGAGGGAAGTCTCTTTTTGAATGGGAAGGAAATCTCTACAGAGACTAGGAAAATCCCAATCTTTAGTGAAGGAATTGTTAGCCAAGTAATTACAATTATAAGAGATATTACTGAAAGTAAAAAAATGGAAATTCAGTTGAAAAAATCAGAAGAAAATTTCCGAAATATGATAACGAATTTAGATGAAGGATATTATAAGGTAGAATGGGAAGGAAATCTGATATATCATAATCCTTCATTTACAAAGATTGCAGGATATGACCTCTATGAAAATTTAATTGGACAACCTCCACCTTTCTTTTGGGAAGACCCTATTGATAGAGAAGAATATATAGGAAATTTACTTAAGGCTGGAGTAATTAGAAATTTTATTGTACCTGTTAAAAAGAAAGATGGAGCGATAATTGTCGCACAGATAAATGCTCACCTAATAAGAGATGATAACAATAAACCAATTGCTATTGAAGGAACCTTTTCTGATATCACTGAGAAATTTAGATTAGAACAGGAGTTATTGAAATCTGAGAAGAGATTACGACAACAGAATATCGAATTAAAAAAATTAGATAAAGTCAAGAATGATTTTATTACTATGGCTGCTCATGAATTAAAAACGCCCTTAATTTCGATTTCTGGATATACAGATTATATTTTGATGAAACATAGAAGTCATCTTAATCCAGAAGTCACAGCAGACTTATTAACTGTGCAGAGAAACGTTAATCGATTAGAAGTTTTGATGGATCAACTTTTAGATGTCATGAAAATTGATGAAAATGAACTAAAATTACAGAAAGAATTACAAAATATCAGTAAAATAATTAATGAATGCCTTGATGAATTAAGTTATTTAATCAATGAAAAGAATCTTGAAATAATGTTGAATATTGAGCGTGAAATCATATTAGACGTAGATTCTACACGTATTTTTGCTGTATTCACTAATTTACTTTCAAATGCAATTAAGTTCACTCCAGATTATGGGTGGATAGAAATTTCCGCTACGAAGAAGGATAACAACTACATTTTTGAAGTGAAAGATAATGGGGTTGGATTAGCTGAAGATGAGATAGGGAAATTATTTAAAAAATTTGAAAGGATTAAACAACCAATTTTAAGAGATAATATTCATATTAAAGATTCTGGGACAGGATTAGGGCTATATATAACTAAAGGGATTATTAATGCTCATGGTGGAAATATTTGGGCAAATTCAGAGGGACCGAATAAAGGATCTTCATTTTCTTTTACATTGCCAATTTAGTATTTTCTAAAA
>JAUWHL010000182.1 GCA_030605895.1 Promethearchaeota archaeon
GATCTGCAGTATTAATTACCAATTTATTTTGTAAAGAAAGATCCTTTTTTGTTAATGATGAAACAAATTCACGAATTGTGCTCCCTAAATGTCCTATTATGATTGTGATTTGTTTAATTCCTAATTTTATTAATTTAAAAATAGTATTTTGGAGGATTGATTCATTCTCTAATCCTTTAATTTTCAATAAAGGTTTGGGTGTATTTTTAGCAATTTTTTTAAGTCTTTTCCCCTCACCAGCACATAAAATGACAATAGTTAATTTTTCTTTAAGTTTATTCTCTAGTAGTGACAATCTTATTCCCTTCCAAATCCAAAATTATTGTATGTTCTTCTTGAGCTACAGGTTCTCTTGATTTTTCTAGCAGTATAGGATATTTATCTAAAATTTTTTTTCCTATGAAAGTTTCAAGAGTTCTCTGTATTTTATTTTTAGATATTAAGTTGTTATTTTCTATCCATCTTGGAGAAAATGGAAGGTGTTTGAAGTTTTTTTCAATTTTATTCATATAAGCTAGGTGCTCATAGGGCATATTTTTTTTTATTCTTTTTACAAATCGATATATATAAGCATCTCTTCCATTTTCAACTTTGCCTATTCCAGAAGTTGTAAAAGGTTCACATGCATAGGCATCTCCAGGTTTTAGAACTTGATTATGCATTTTTTCTTTATAATTTGGGATGAAGGGACCTGCGTGTAAATTATATTGTTTTAATTCGTGACCACCTAGGTTAGTTATTGGTCGTAATCCTCGATTTATTATCTTTTGAGCAATAACTTCTCCAAGTTCATATAATTTGACTCCAGGGTTAAATATTTGAATTGCTGCTTCAAGACCTTCTTTTGCAGCATCAATATAATTCTGAAGCTTAGGGTCTTCATCTATATTAATGGTAAATGCCGAATCTGCTATATATCCATTATAGTGTGATCCAATATCAATTTTTAATAAACCCTTATCTGGCACTATAGTTTGATCGTCAATTGGGGGGCTATAATGAGCTGCAATTTCATTTAAAGACATATTGATTGGAAAAGAAAGACTACATCCATTCTTAATTATCTCAGCTTCGCACTTATTTGCAATTTCCAAAAATAATGTTCCTGGCTTAGTTAATTTTCTTGCCAATTTTTTGGCAGCGATTACGGCTTTTCCAGCTTTAATATAATCTTGAATATAATTATTATCAGTCATAATTTAAGAAACTTAATTATTTCAAATTAGGGTGTTAATCTATCTGGAGTTCGAGGATACATAACAGCTTCTCTGATATCGTCTAAACCACAAATCATTGTAAGCCACCTGTCAATTCCAAGACCTAATCCTGCATGTGGAGGCATTCCATAATCAAATGCTTTTAAATGAGATTTGAAAGAAATCTGGCTTAGACCTTGTGCCTCAAGTGCATTTATTAATTCTTGCTTATTATGAACTCTGGTTCCACCAGAAGTTAATTCTAACATTCCTTTTTGTAAATCGAAAGATTCACTATATTTAGGATTTTCTGAAGGCATAATATAAAATGGCTTAATAGCCATTGGCCAATGAGTTATATAATAATAGCTTGTTAGTTCTTCACCTAATTTTCGATACGCATCTGTAGAAATATCTTCTCCAAATTTAATATCCATTTTAAATTTAGAATTTATTAAATCAATAATTTCTTCATATTTATATCTTGGAAAAGGAATTTCTGGTAAGATTGTTTTATCGTCCATTTTTAAATATCTTAATGCTGACATTTGATTCTTTCGTATATCTTTAATGGTGTTATGAACTATTTCTTCCAATAATTTCAGAACATCTTCCATTGTTGAGAAGGCTATTTCTACATCTAAAGTGAAAATCTCACATATATGTCTTTTTGTACGACTTTTTTCGGCTCTAAAACAATCGCTTATTTCAAACACTCTTTCATATACTCCACTCAACTGCTCTTTATATAATTGAGCAGACTGGGTAAGAAATGCTTCTCTATCAAAATATATGATTGGAAATAATTCAGTACCTCCTTCCGTTGCAGAACCTATAATTTTGGGAGTTGTAATCTCCGTAAAATCTCTTTCGAATAAGAATTTTCTAATCGATCTAAGCATTTCTCCTCTGATCCTAAAAATAACTTGATTTTTAAGGGATCTTAGATCCAATGCTCTATGATTTAATCTCAGATCTAGCTCAGATACAGTTTCTCCAGTCATATCTATCGGAAGTTTTTCTGGTGTTGTATTTAATAATTTTATTTCAGATGGAATTATTTCAATACCTCCAGGTGCTTCTTTGAATGCTTTTACAGTTCCCTTTACCATTAGACAATATTGATATCCAATTTTTGTCTTTTCAAATAATTCATCAGAAACAAC
>JAUWHL010000123.1 GCA_030605895.1 Promethearchaeota archaeon
CTTTTTGTTATTGTTTTTGTTGATTTCATTTAAAACAAGTCTTTTGGGCAAAAATCTTCATTTCTTAAGAATTATTAAGCCGATTTTTAAAATTTAACTTAACTTGATTCACATAGAAAATAACTAAACTGTAGTATATTAACATTAATAATATCAATCCTCCTAAATTAAAAGGGAAGATTTCATAGGTTAGATAAAATATAATCCAGAATGCTAATATCAAAAAAGCAATTAGATAATAAACATATTTAAAAAATACATATCGTTTAAAATCTCTTTCTAATAATATAAAGAAGATTAAGAATGGAGCCAAAGCAACAATATGATGAGGCCATGAATCAAAATATACAAGAAGCATAATAGTGATCCCTGTAAAATACCCATTAATTAACTTATTTTGTGAGTTATTAGAAAATATAAACAAGATAAATATTGGTATGTAAAAAAGTAGTGTAATTATAATGAAAACTAAAAAGGAGCTAATACTAATTCCGAGGAGTTGAAAAAGAATTAATACAATCCTAGTGAGACTAAAAGAAGGGTTAATCTCTAAATCTCCTCCAACATTATAGGTATATTCACCGGTGAGATTAACTTCAATAAATCCCTCTATCATTTCAGGATAGATTACAAAAAATAATCCTGATATTATAATTGGAAAAATAGAACCAAACAGTCTTATAATCGTTCTTTTAAATTGGAATTCCAATTTCTTGGTTTCTCTATTATAATTTAAGAGAAGTATAAAAGGCAAAAGAAGTATCAGGGAAGGTTTGAATGAAATTCCTAATCCTAAGAATAACCCACCTACTAGGTCGTACCTTAGGCTGTCTTTTAGGAAATAAAAAAGTGAAATTAGAATGAAAAAAGATACTACAATATTTATCTGACCTAAAAAATAGTTCAGAAATTGAGGAAGCATTATTAAAAAAATGCCAGAGTGATGAAGAATAGATTCATTATCCGGTTCATCAAATACATCTTTAAATCTATTTAATTTATAATTAATATTTATCTTCTTTTCTCTGTTCATAAAAATTTGAATAATTTTATAGATCAAATAGATTACAACAATATTTAATGCAAAATTAAAGATTTGATATGTAAAAAATCCTAATTTTAATCCTAATAAAGAAAAAGGAGTGAAGAAATAGGCAGAAATGGGTAAATATCTAAATGGAAAGAGATATAATGATGAATTGTATAGGTTTGGGGGATCATCTATTACAATTAAACCAGCATTATAGAAAGTTAAATAATCTGAATTGTTGCTACTCATCAAAGGACTTTCTAAATAAAAAAAGAATATGAAAGTTATTAGTAAATAAACAATATTTAATAAGACAGCGAATAAAAAAAAAATCTGTGTTCTATTCATCTACTATCTTCAAATCTATTAAGTAATAAATCGAAATATCTATCATTAATTAGGTTTTTAATAATTATTTTAAATTAAAAAATGTTAAGAATTATCTTCTTTAATATCATCTTTCGACAGTTTTTTCATGAAATCTTCCATCTTCTTTACTCTTTCTTTCTTAAGTCTATTGTAAACTTTCTTGGTTGTTTTCTTAACAGCTTCACCAGATTTTTGTCCGATCCGACCAAATTGAACCATTAACCATTCAGGAGATCCAACACCATTAGCATATTCCATCCAAATATACATAAAGATACCAAGAAACCCGACGTATGATAAACTAACTATTAAGAAGATGGCGATATTGTATTGCTTGAAAAATAACGGAATAAATAAAAAATGAATGAGAAAAAGACTCAGCGAGGTTTTGCCATAATATATTAGCGTTTTGGTAAAATTATTGGAGTTTTCCTTTATATCAATATAATAAAAGAAAATAGAAATTATTAGTAATGCCATACCCTGATTATAAAACAAATTTGCACTTGTTCCTCGAATTAAAAAACTAGGCATACCAGGAAATACAAAAAAATCTTGTTTATTTGCAGTTATTAATAATTGTAAATGTGGATACTCTAATAGTCCACCGATCTCCTCCATTGATGAAGGAGTTTGTAAATACCAGCCAGGTTGCCAATCTGTAAAATTGAGCCCATTAGGATAATAAGAAAAGATACCAAATAAAACAAATATTATTCCCCATACAAAAAATATCCTAAACAGACCTATATAAGCATCTTTAGTTCCTTTATTCATAGCGTCATAAATATATTCTCCAAATATTGTTGACATAAAACAAATAGACACCCATGGTAAAAGGGTTAAATGGGGAGTTGGAGAGGTAATAATGTAATGGAAAATACTTAAAATAATATTTCCATTGCTTTTTCCTATATAGAGAATAGCTCTTAATGCAGGAGATAAAAATATTATTAGTATTCCAAGGAAAATGCGTCTCGATTTTCTTATTTTTAAGATATAAAAAGAAAAAATTTGAGCAAAACCAATAAATGTAATAATATTCCAACCATAAATAGCCACTGTCACTACTCCGTCCTGAATAACTAAAATATTAGTAAACATTCCTATAATTATCATTACAAGTCCACGCGTAAAAATCCGATTTCTGATAATTTTGGGGTGTACTATTCCTTCCTTCCGCTTAATACTAAATATAACACTCAGTGCTGAAAGAAAGACAAATAAAGAAGGCCCTAAAATATCTAACAGGGAAAGTAATATTCCAAATAAATAAATAGAATCAGGAGCAAGCCATGCTTGTGCTGTGTGCGCTAAAATTACAAAACATATTGCAAAGCCTTTAAGAAAATCTATAGATGTAATACGTCTGGGTGACGCATAATCTTTCAGATCTTCAAGGGGTATTTCTTGTTTTAAATAATTGAACAAAGGAGGGGACTCTGTTTCGATTTCTGATAATGATTGGGAAGACATTTTAACTCAATTCTCTATATATATTTATTTCTTTTTAAAACCTAAGAAAAATTAATATTATCAAAATTTATTTTAATATTATTCTTTTGGAGTTTTTATAATTTTGTAATTTTAATGAAAAAATTTGGATGACTTGTAATGGATCTTAAAAAATATATTAACACTTATATTATAGGTGTTATCGGTTCTTTAATATTAATATTATCTGAATTCTTTTCATGGTTTTCTGATTATAACTTAATTGAGATTTATGTTATTACTTCATCGGTAGATATCGAAGATTCATTTTTGTTTTTATTTCCACTACTGAGTGGAATTATTTGTTTAATTGCAAGTACTTTAGTGATTTATAAAACTGAGTTAAAGATAAAAGCTGTTATCATATTCTTTGTTGGTCTAGGTTTTTTGATAATTTTCTTTATTGATTATATTACTCAAGATATTGTATACATATCTAATGCAGGTATCGGCTTCTATTTAGGAATTATTGGATTTCTTTTAATATTAATTAATGTAACTAATGTATTACTCACAATAGAAAAACAGAAGGGGGGTAATTAAGAATTCCTAAAGGACCTAATAAACCAGAAAAGCAACCTAAGGAACAAGATGTTGAATCAAGTTTTTATTATGCTCTAGGTCATGAAATTCGGAGAAAAATAATAAGAAATATCGGAGATAATGAATTTACATCCTTTACTAACCTTAAAAAAGAACTTGGAGTGAGTACTGGTACAATTTATCATCACTTAGACACGTTATCAGAATTAATAGAACAAAAAGCAGATAAGAAATATTATTTGAGAGAATTAGGAATATATGCTTATAATTCTTTAAAGAATAATATTGAAACTATTAAATCACCTGATTTCACTCATCGAGAGTTAAGATCTCCAATATTGCGTAAATTAATGAAGGTTACCTCTAAGAGATTCATCCAATTTGAAAAAGAAGATAAATTAATTACCATTATAATCTCTTTGAGTATATTAATAACAGGTACAATTTTATGTGGTTTGAATAGCTTCTACTCGTTTTTATTATTCTTTATTGACAGTGAACAATATAATTTGGATTTTGTTTTATGGATTTTTATAAGTTTTAGTTTTGTAGCAAATTTATTTGTATTTTTCATCATAATCGAAGGAATCTCCCGATTATTTTATAAAAAAAAAGAGAACACTTTGAATTTTTTAATTTCTTTCCCTATTATACAGCTTCCAATGGTCTTTTATCTTATATCTCATCTTATGTTTAAATTATTTGACCTTTTAAATATTAGTATATTCAATTTACTTGATAAAATCTTCTTAATTATTTTCCAAGTCTGGTCGCTATGGCTATTATCATATAGTCTATGTGTAAAAAAAGAATTAAAAATTGAAACTAGTCTAATAATTTCACTATTACTCCATTACGGCAGTTTTACGATAATTCTTTTTGTATTGGTTTAATGACCTTGAAATTTAAACTTTTCAAAGCCTCAAAAATTTTGTTTATTCGTATCTTTGAGGAATTTAGATCCTTTGTTTTTGTAGCAATAAAACAGGAATAAAAATTTGGGTCCTCAAGTGCTATTGGAGGTGTGACAAATTCAGGGATTAATTTTATCAATTTAGGCATATAATCTTCATAGAATCCTTCTATATTTTCAAATTCATCAGAGTAAAAATCAACTCGTGTGAAAATGGAATGATTTAGAAATTTTACTTCAGGAGTTCTTAGAATATTGAATTTTGATTTAAATATTAATTCCGCACAATTTAGATTAATAATATTTCTTAACCCTATATATGATGTAGTTAACCTAGGATTAATTTCTATAAAATGAAAAGATCCATTATGTTGTTCTATGAAATCAATGCCAAAATATCCTTCAATTTTGAGGATATTTATTTTCTTTAAAATTGATGATAATTTTTCTATTAATTCTTTATAATTACTTAAAGGTGTGTACCCTCCAAGATATTCAGGTGTTAAATTCTTGAGATTTATATCTTGCGAATTCACACTCAAAATTATTGGATTTTCATCAATATGAGGCGCACCTATTACTGATATGCTTAAATTCTTTCCATCGATGAATTCTTGGAGAATATAACTCCTATTTTTATCTAAGTTTGTATCAATGTCTTTGAGGAAATTTAATAGTTGAGATTCTTTTTCAAAATAATATATTGATTCTGCCCCAACACCGTCTTCTGGTTTAATTACAATAGAACTTTTTAATTTCTTAAATTTTTGCATTATAAAATCTTTATCAAAATGAGTTTTTTTATGAGGTATTGAGTAAGTTCTTGGAGATAAGATTTTCCTACTTTTAAATAACTTGTAAGTTTTTATTTTTGAAGTACCGTACTTTATACCATTTAGATTAGTACTTAGAATTGTTTTTTTACAATTGTTAACTATTTTAGTTAAATTATAAAGTATATTTGAAGTCTCAGGTGCGATAATGAAAGTATAATGGCATTTATTTACAATGTCTTTGAAAATGGTTGTATAATCGTCATTTTCATTTACTTTTCTAACTATATCTGCTTGTAAAAAATTTGAAAGAAAGAAAATCCTATGATCTAAAATGGTATGGATCTCAAAATCTAAAACTTTAAAATCTGCGATGATCGACCTTAACATCCCAAATCCTTCACAAAAAAGTGAATTTGGTATTTTTATTTGACTAAAACCACCACCCGAAACAAACTCAAAAATAAAAATTAAATTTTTACTCATTTTTAAAATAAATTCATAATATTCAGATTTTTCTAAATTAGAGATTCATATAAACATTTGCATAGATTAGTTTTAAAATGATGATTAAATTAATTTAATTAACTCAAATTTAAGAAAAAAACTGAAAGATCTGACTATGACTTTTTTTCAAGATGAGGTAATGCAACGCATTAGATACCTCCACTTCTCAATAAAAAAAATTGAAGAAGCTTTAGATAAAGAAGATGAGACTTTTAGCTTAGATGATCTAAATCTTATAATGGAATATACTAAGATCTTGAATATTAATTATAAAAATGAAAAACATAGAGAAATATTAAAAGAATTAGATATAACTCCAAATTTTTATGATTCTCAAGCTAATCAAGAAATAGAGATTCAAGATATGATGTTCGAATGTGCTCGTGCATTATGGGTCATGGCAAAATCTTATTCTCAATTATCTGAGAAATATGAAGCGGAAGAGGAATGGGAAAATGCTATTATTGCTATGACAGAGTGTAGTAAAATATATAAAAGTGCTGCCTATTTTAGTGCTGCTGTTGTAAATCAAAACGATACAGGGACAATTCTCAATTCAGAAAATTTAGAACTAAATTCAGAAGAAGCAAGAACTCTAGCTCAAAGTCTTGCTGCTTTACGAGAAGAAAATAACAATAATATTTATTTTTCTTCAAAATTATATTCAGGTCTCAGTTTATTATCAAAAAGATTATTTTATCTAAAAACGCATGAAGAGAAAAAGAAACAACAAATTCGAGCTCAATTTCATTATGATATGGGAAAAGCATGTTATCTCAAAGCGCGTGCATCTTTAGAATCATCAATTACATCAATTATTAAAGATAAAGTTACAAAATTACAACAAAAAGCTAAATGGTATTATTTGAAAGCAAAAGATATTTGGGAATATATGCTCGAAAATCTTTCATTATCTCATGAAGAACAAGATAATATTGAATTGAATTTATCAATTGTAAATGAAAATCTAAGTGAAAACAATGTGGAACAATTAGAATACGAAGAAATAAAGAAGATACAAGATCCGGAACCAATTATAATCATTCCAGAAAATTTAGCTCCATTCGTTCCTAAAAGTATCATATATTTAACTAAATTTGTGCCAAAAGATCTAAATATAAAACGATTTAAATCATATCAAAGAAAAAAATTGGAAGAAAAGATTCCCTATAGTAAAAAAGAAAAATTGATAGATAAGAAAGCGGGAGTTGTAAGGACTATAAATGAACTAAAGTTACTACAAGAAAATAATGAAATAGATGTTGAAAAATTCGCGGAACTTATGGAAAAATATTCTACAAAATTAGAAATGATTGACTCTGCTATTGAGAAATTAGCTAAAAAAAAATAATAAATTTTCTTTTCGGAAAAACTAAAATCTTTCTCCAGGTAAACGTTTTTTTTCCCTTTCTATGTATTTTTTACGATTTGCGTCTAATTCAAAATCCCTCTGAGATTCTTCCAAAAATAATAAATCATATACTTCCTTAAATACTAAACAAATTAGCATTATTTCCATAAGAAAGATGAGAAAGATCATAATGATTTCAAGGTTATGGAGATTTCTTAAAAAAAGACTTGCGAAGAAGAAAAGATGCGGAAGGTAAATCAGTGTCACAATTCCTAATCTTTTTCCGAATTTTATTATATTTTTATTTTCTAACTTGAAAACCTTTTCTAATCTTATAGCATTCAAAAAATAATAGAATGAAAATAGAAAATTTATTGAGCACAAAATAGCAATAAAATTTCTTTCTTGAACTTCCATCCCGATATAAGATTTAAGCACAATTGAGCTTATTAAGAGTGTCAATGAAAAAAAAAATAATAATAATGCTAAGCTAGTTAACCCATCCTTAAAGTCTTTAAAATCCATTACCAAAATCAATTAAATAGTTACAAGATTAAAATTTTATTAATGAATGAAATTAACATTATAATAATTGATTTTACATTGAGTAGTAGAGATGAACAATGAGCATTTTATCAGAGGAAGATATTGAAAAACTAAAGGAAACACATCCTTTTAAAAGAATTTTAAGGTTTTTATTTCTAATTATAGGGATATTCATTATTTTTGTAGGATTTACGTTTTTCTTAATTGGTTTTGATTTTGGAATAATAATTGAAGATATTAATATTTCTTTTATCATCGATTTTATAATAATAATTCTTGGAATGATAATTACTTCAAAATTTTTTATTGCGCCTTATTATCTTCGAGAAAATTCACTTACAATTAAAAAAATTCGAAACTTAAGAGAGCCTGCTGAAAAATATATTAAATTTAACTCAATTGCAATCACCCGGTTAATTGCTGCTATTCTTTTGATCATTGTTGGTTCTATTACTCTTCTTTTTTTTGGATTAGAAGTAGGACATGAGGTATCGTATGGAAGTGCTGTAGTGCTCGGTGGCCCTTCCTTTTTTTATGTAACTGGCCTGCCAGCTCTAGGTATTGGGTTAAGTTTAGTAATTTATTTTATTTTAAGCCCATTTAGAGGAACTTTTTCACAATCAAGAAATTTTTATTTTTTTTATGAATTAAGGCCATTTTGCCCTTGGCTAACTGAAATTCCTAAGAAAGATATTGAAGCAATAAGATATCAAAATAATCATCTTGGACCAAAACTAGGTTGGATTATGATATTATTACCCTTTATTGTATTACAACTTATGACGGCAATTCCACTATTTTGGGCTGAAAGAGCAGGGCCAAATTACATTTTATCATGGATATTTCTAACTATTTCAATCTTAGAAATTTTTGTTTTAATCTTACTTGTTCTGTTCCAACAAAATTATTTTGAAATTGCAACAAGGACCCATTTATATGAAATGTGGTTTTCTCCAATTAAATTAAAACAAAAATTAGAATTAACGGAAAACCTTAGTAATTTTTTAGGATGTGAGATTGAAAGAGATTTTAAAGATAATCCTAACATTGAATCAATATTTTCAGAGTTAGATAATACTCACTTTCAATTGTTTAATTTGATATTTGGACTTTTTCTGATTATTTCTGGAATTGTAATGGCAACTAATATGGTATTATTTGGTCCTTTATTTTGGTGGGTTGCTATTATGTATGGTTTTATGATATTAGTTAAAGCCTATTCCTTTGATTTTAGTAAGAAGGGAGAAGACAAATTTTATTATAATAAAGAAAATTCAATTTTTAGATTTAGACGAAGGTTCGGTAAAAAATTTTATTACGTATCTGCGAATAACGTTGAATCTATCAAAATAAGAAAATGGTTCAGGAAATTAGATTTTTTTGATATTTTTGGGCTTGGGGCGATGATTGTTATGTTAACAATACAACAAATCGAAGGTTGGTTTATAGCAGATACAATTCCTACAACTATCCATAATATAATTAGCACAATTTATATGGGGATTATTTTTATTTTCATTATTTTATATGTTTGTCTCCCAATTGATGTGATCGAATTTAAAACACCATCTCTAATTTACCGAATCCAAATTTCTTTAAAATTAAAACACAAAAATTTGATTCAGAAATATTACAATAATTTAAAAGAGTTTTTTAAAGAAGCTTTAAAAGGAGATTTGATTAGGACTTTTCGATTAAGAATAGGTGTAATTCTTGTATTAATAATTGGATCTATGTTTTATTCAATATATATCATAATTTCGTTTTTTGTTTAACTCGTTTCTTCATTTTAGTTTTATAATTTTTACAAAAATTACACTTTTTATTCTAAGCAAACTTTTTCTATTTATGTCTGAACAAACTTCAATTCTGTTATATATTAAAAATATGTTAGGAGATTTAATTTATATCAATGGTATTATTGCTACAGAACTAATCAAAATTACAGAAAATACCGCTACTATTCGACGAGGAGAAGAATTTTTAGAAAAAACAAGTTGTCTAAAAGAACATCATGAATTAAACCACAATATTATAGAAATATTAAAAAAATATCAAAGAAAACCAGGAGATCTTGTTGGATTAGAAAAACATGTTTTAAAGCATTTAGAATAACTAAAACGATTGTATAAATATGCCTAATAATTTTGAAGAATACGTGAACATAAATTTTTGATGATAGATTTGATGATTGAAGATATCGAGATTCCTACAAAACAAGATAGTATAAGACTTAAAGGTTCAATATATTATACAAATAAGAAAAATT
>JAUWHL010000106.1 GCA_030605895.1 Promethearchaeota archaeon
TATCTGAATTAAAGTAATAGTTATTAGGCTTAGGTCATTTAATTTGAATTTCGATTTAACCATTAAAATTTCAAGTCTTTAAATTAATATTACTTTTACTAATTTATCAGACTCATGGGTCATGAATAGAAAAAAATATAAATTTCATAAATTCTTTAATAAATTAACTTCTCAAAGGGGACTTGGTGTAGTTTAACGAGCAATATCGCTTAGTAAGCACAACCCGGTGGCACAGCAGGCTCCAGATCCTACAAGCAAAAGCTGTTCCGTAGACACCTGTCGGTCGGGGGTTCAAATCCCTCAGTCCCCATTCTTTTCGAGCTTTCCAATTATTAATTCATCATTGGATTAGAATAGACTAAATTTTTATTCATTTTAAACTAATTTTGCCCATCTAGTAATCTTTTTTTCGCTTTTAATATTAAATATCAAGATAATATTTCAAAATATCTCATAATTCTCGATAACATTGCTGAAACATTTTAAATAAATGTGTCTTTTATGCTGTAAACTAATAATGATCAAATTAACTCATTGAGGAAATAGTTACTATGGTAAAAACTATAATTGGGGCATGTATGGGTTTTTTTGGAGGGCCCTTAATTGGATGGATATTTATTACATTTATTTTAACAGGATCTTCAATAGCGGAATTCGAAAATATAACACATATGTCCTCTGTTCTTGTTGGAGGGATCGTAGGCCTCATTATTGGTTCATTAATAGCATACTCCATTAATAGAGAGTAATGAAATTGACTTAATCAAATCAATAATGGGAAAATCAAGTTCAAATCCTACTTTTTGGATAATTTTGATGATTTTTCACCTTTAACTTTACATATAAATGTATTTTTTCTGAATATCTAATATCTCTAACAGAAATTCCGAAAATAATATATAATGATATATAATTTTTATTTTACACAAAAAAACATAATGATTTAATATCTTCTAGAGGGGAAAAACTTCTATGGTAAAGCCTTGTTTTGGTGCTATAATAGGGGGTGTTGTAGGGCTCTTAATAGGATGGATAATCTATACATTTGTGATGGATCAAGCAGCCATAGAGGAATTCCAAAGAATTACAAATACAACTGTTATTGTCGTTGCAGGGGTCATAGGGTTTGTTATTGGATTGATAATAAGCTATGTTACTAAAAAAGAATAAAGACAAATACTTTTTTTGAAATTTTTTCCAAAATAACCTTTTGAAAGTAAGTTAAATCGTTTAAATCTTTCATTTGTGTAATTAAATATCTAATTTTACTTATCAAACTTAACAATTCAGTTAATTAGAGTGGAACTTCTTCTTCTTTTTGAAGTATAATCAATTCGAGGTGAATTTTTTTTAAAATAGATTGGAATTTATTTAAGAAAACTTATCCATATGTTTGTGAGAAATGTGGATATTTTCATTACGAGCAACAAACAAATTGTGAAGGATGTGGGAGTAAGAATACAGTTAAGAAAATCTCTAAAAAAGATTGGAAAAATGCTAAACTGATAGATAAAATAGAGATAAAAAGTTCTCCTATTTGAATTCCCTAATTAATAAACATATAAAATTTTTTTTACTATTTATTATTCTTCCGTTCAATTAATCGATATTAAATAAAAAAAAAAATAAAGCAATCTGTCAAATATTAATATTAAGAGTAAAAAATATTACATTTAAGTTATGTATAAAATTGAAAAAATAGGAAAAAATCACCTTTATATAAAAGCACTTGGAACCTTTCCTCCTTCCGTTGCGGAAACTTTTATCAAAGATTTTGAAGAAAGAACAAAAGAATTTAAAAATTTTTCCGTAATTGTTGATAGCTTAGATATTATCTTACTAAATCTTAAATCTTTTGAAATCATATTAGAATTCCTTAAAAGAAATAATGAGAGATTAATTAGATCAGCTTATATTATCGCAAAAAATCCTGTGTTAAATAAAGAAGCCCAAATATTATTCGAAAGGGCTGAATCTCCTAAAAGAAAAATAGTAAAAAACCTGGAAGAAGCAAAAGAATGGCTTGGAATCAGTTCTGTGATCGTAGAAAGAGATTAACACTACCTTTATTGGATTACAATAAATATTAATTCAGACTATATTTAGCCTTTCCTTACATAATTCAATTGCTTTTGGATTATTATCTACCCCAATCCACTTTCTATTTAATTTTTTGGCGGCAGCTAAAGTTGTTCCCGTTCCACAAAAAAAGTCTGCTATAAGATCTCCTTCATTGGAGGAAGCTGAGATAATACGTTCTAATAATTTTTTTGGTTTCTGAGTTGGATAACTAAGATATTCTTTTGATCTAGTGGTTGTTTGAAATGAATAGATATCATTCCACACATCCCCTACTAAATTACCGGGCTTTTCGTCTAAGTATTGTTTCCCTCCTCGCCTTTTTCTATAAAGACGTCCGTTCTCATCTCTGTACCGGAACATTTTTTTAATATATTCTTCTTTGTAGGGAGTAAACTGTTTGTTGAAGGTAAAATTATCTGATTTTATGTAATACAAAATTGTATCATGTTGCCGAACCCAGCCTTTTACTTGGCTTTTAAATCCTGAAACACTTCCTACGTTCCAAATAATTTCTCTTCTAAAAGATTTTCGTCCAAAAACTTTATCACATAAAATCTTTAATTCAAAAACTGCATTTGAATCACAATGACAATAAAAACTTCCAATTTCTTTAAGAACCCGGTGCATTTCTTTAATTCTTATCATCATAAAATTTAAATACTCATTTAGGGAGTTCCATAAATCCGAAAATTCCTTATAATCTACTCCACTAAAAAAGGGAGGATCTATGTAAATTAAATCAATTAAATTTGAATCCAATTTTCTTAAAAATTCTAGATTTTCTGCTAAGTAAACCGTGTTTAATTCCATGTGAAACTTAAAAAATAATTCAGATTAAATTATATTATGGAAAAAGAACGATTAAATAAGAATTTCTTGCATGAATTCAAGGAATTTGATTTTTCAAGAATACAAGAATCTAAAATATATTTAGTTGGATCTATAAAATTTAAAGATTATTACATTAAAGGTCTTGATTTCTGGTATTTTTTTCTGGTCTATTTAATGATATAATTGAGATGTAATTTTAACTTCTTTTTCTTATAGTGAAAATCAATAAAGTTACCAAATAAAACCTTAAAAAAGTCAAGAAAAAGTAGGAAATAATTAAATTTATAAATCTGATTAACCCGCTTGCATTAATATCTTAAAATTACAATTAATAATATCGAATTCTTTTGTATACATCCCAACAACCTCTTGAGCAGCCCGTTCTTTTTCTATTCGTTCGTAGAACTTATCAAAATCTTTAAGATCTTTAAATAGTAGCTGCTCTGTGTATCGATTCTTATTTTCTGAAATTTGATAAGGGAAATATTTTTTATCTGTTATCATGGGGAAAAAGAGTTCATGACGTATACAACCATGAGATTCATAAAATGGTTTCAATCTATTTTTGGCATAATTAAGGAAACTTTCCAGCTTTTCTTGAGGAACTTCACATGACCATTGAACCAAAATCATTATTTTATCACCTTCTTAGCTTAGATTTTTATTAAGTTAGCAAATAATTAATATAAAAGAGAGTAATGATTTTTTAAAAATATATAATTAAAGATTATATTATCTATTTGTAAAAAAAATACCACTTT
>JAUWHL010000280.1 GCA_030605895.1 Promethearchaeota archaeon
GGTAATCATGCCCAAGCTCTTGCTTTAGCAGCATCAATATTGAGAATTCAAGCAACAATAGTAATGCCAAAAGGAGCCCCTATAAATAAAATCAATGCAACCAAAGGATATGGTGCTGAGATTGTATTTTGTGAAAATAACCTTGTATCAAGAACTCAAACTACTGAAGAATTAATAAAAAGAAAAAAATTGATTTTAATTCATCCTTTTGACAATGACAATATAATTAATGGGCAAGGAACTGCAGCTTATGAATTAATTAAAGAAATAGGGACGCTAGATTTGATTATTGCTCCACTTGGTGGTGGCGGTTTATTGAGTGGAACAGCGCTAGCTACTAAAGGATTGTGTCCAGATGCACAAGTTATTGGAGTTGAACCTTCTATAGCAGATGATGCGCTTAGGTCTCTAAAAGCAGGTTATATTATACCAAGTACATATCCGAATACCATTGCTGATGGATTACGCACTTCTATTTCTGAAAAAACTTTTAATTTCATCAGAAAATATGTAGATAAAATAGTAACTGTATCTGAAATTGAAATAGTTAAAGCGATGAGATTTCTATGGGAACGTATGAAAATTATTGTTGAGCCGTCTGGAGCAGTTCCATTAGCAGCCGTACTATCAAAAGAAGTCTCAGTAGAAAATAAAAAGATTGGTTTAATTTTAAGTGGTGGCAATATTGATGTAGAACCTTTTTTTCAAATACTAGAAAAAACTGTTGTATGAGTTATGTTAGATTCATTAAGTAAATTATTCAAAAACATAGAACTGTCTTGGATTGATTCAGTAGTTGATATTGATAGTTCTGATGAGTTTTTTGATCTCATATCTATATTTCCAAACTTAGAGAGAATTTTTCAAGATGCTAGAGAGAAAAACAGAGATGAAATTCAAAGAACAATAAGACACATATTCAGATCTTATAAAATATTCTTTTTGATAAAAAGTGGAAAGTTCTCTCATGAAACTCTTTCACAAGGATCAATAAATAAAATTCGAGAAAAAGTTTTAAATCAGCACTCTCAAAACCAGCTAATTATCCCAATAATATTAATGTACCATGATATTGGTAGATATATTGATAATAAAAAGCACCCGTATCATAGTTATCATCTTATTTCAAGTATGAGATTGCTTGAACCATTTGAGCTTTCAGATATCGAGAAATTACTTATCAGAAAAATAGTCCACTATCACTTACTTATTGCTACTGTATATACTGGTGAGTCTACTTTTTATGGGATTTATTCATTATTGAATGATCCAGAATTTATTAAGCTAATCTCAAACGAAAATGCCATTGACAGATTCATCGACCTCTTAGAAGTTTTTACATATATCGATATTCTTGGCTACTATTATACTAAAATCTTTGACCATTATATTAAGTATTATGATGAAATCAGTTCGAAATTAAAAATTATTTTAAGTATTTGGCCAGATAAAGAGTTGGCGTTAAAGAAAGCAAAACTATATTCACAAGAATGGTTGGAATGGAGACTTGCCGGTGCTCTTAGAATATTCCAATTTGTTGAAACAAAACCACATTTAACCAAGGAATTTTATTACAATAAATTAAAGGATAGTATAAAGGAGTCTGGTAATCAAATATTAAGTGAAATCAATTGGGATTCAATAAAAGATCAATTTTTAATCCATTCTTATAAAATTCAAATGAGATATTCTTTAGCTTTGTTAATGATTCTTGCATTTGGGAGCTTTCAACGTATGGGATTAAAAATTAATACTGGAGTTTCATATAAATTGATTTTATTTTGGACTCTGCTTTCAAAGGAAATAGAATCAAGATCCAAAAATAACCCTAATTCTCTATGGAATGTATTTTTAGAGGGGATGCCTCATTGGTCAAAGATAGATAAATCATTTATAAATAAGTTGAATGAGGATATTATTAAGTCTTTAATTCATGAATCTAAACATGTATTCGATAAGGATAAAGAAGAATTTAATTTATACTTAGATTTTAATCAAGTCATCAATTAATTTATTTAAAACTTCTACCATTAACCAAAACCTAGAATTAGAATAACAATCCAAACGAGTACAAATGATATTAATATTGTCAAATTCGTCACTGTACCCACAAATTTCTTTTCAACGTATTCAAATTCTACTGTAAAAGGAATTATCGCTAATCCAATAGGTAGAATAAGCGCAATTGCCAAAATTCCTCTGTATAATTGATCGAATGGTAGAAGGAAAAATAAAATGAGTCCAATTACTAATCCAAATGAATATCGTATTATTAGTACTTTTATGATATTTTTCCACTGTGATTTTTCGAACTTAAAATTTAAGAAAATTCCTAATAACAGTAAAGTTAAAGCCATATTTGCTCTTGATAAGACATCTAATAAATCTAAAACAAAAATAGGGAATTCTATATTTAGGAAATTCAAGATAATAGCTATAATATAACTCATTAATGGAGCTGATTTCAATAACTTAAATAAGATATTCTTAGCTAACTCTTTTTTATCCTGGAATTCATTATTAGGTGAATAAATTAGCCCTAAAATATAACAAATGATAAAAACTACAATTGCATTTCCAATGTCGAACATCGCTATATATTTAAGCCCCTCTTCATTCCAGATTCCTTCAATTAAAGGATACGCAAAATGACCGACGTTAAATCCTATTACTACCATAAACATTAATCCTTTTATTTTTTTTGGATAGTTTTTAAAAAGTATAAAGGCTAAAACAAGAATAGGAATACAATAAAGAATGGAAATTAGGGTTATCAAACCCAATGAAGGAGTAATTTCAATAGATATTATAACACTTAAAATTAAAGCTGGTAGTGTGACATTGAAAACTACTTTTGCTATAGTTTTCCCATTATCCTCAGTAATTATATTTAATTTTTTAAGAATAAACCCAATAGCAATTATCATTAGAGATAATAAAAAAATATAATTAATATTTGTCATTTTTCCCTAAGAAGACTTGAGTTTTTTAGTATAAAGATTAATTGAAAATAAGCTTTCGGATTACACAATTTTGTAGATTAATTAATTACATTCTCCTCAAACATTTTCTTGTTAATCTCTACACCCAAACCTGGTTTTTCAAGTGCCGTAACATACCCTTTTTCTGCTTTTATTGGTTCTTCTAATATTTGAAATTCATCAGGAATAAATGGAAATTCACACCAATCACATCTTGTAGACATTATAAAATGTAAATTTGCGGCTAATATATGACCAAAACCAAAGATATGAGGGATACATCTAACGCCTTTTACTTCTGCCATTGCATCAATCTTTTTCATTTGAAGAAATCCACCTGATCTAGTCGTATCTGGTTGCACTATATCAAATGATTCTTTCGAGAGAATATCTTCAAAACGGAAAATGCCCATATCATTTTCACCTCCAGCAATTTCAACAGGGGATTTTTCTCTTAATTTTGCTAATCCATTAAGATTATCTGTTGGAATTGGTTCCTCTAGCCAAGCAACATCATATCTTGCACAAATATGTGCAACTCTAAGAGCTTCATTTACAGATTGATAAGCAGAATTCGCATCAACCATAATATCAATATCCGGAAATGCGTCTCTTACTTCTTTTATTAATTCTTCGTCTTTTTTAAGCCCATTTCCAATTCTTAACTTTACTGCTTTAAATCCTCCAAGCTCAGGTTTTAAAACGGATTCCACGGCTCCAACAGCAGCCTTGGCACTGTAACCACGAGGCATAGAAGCATAAGCCTTAACCTTTTGCTTTCTTCCTCCTAAAAGTTTATATATTGGTTGTTTAGTTGCTTTACCTATTATATCCCAACACGCAACCATTATGGCTGAAGTAGAAGCAGGGATACCAAACATAATACGATTAGTATTATGGTAGATTTCATGAAAAATTTCTTCCACCATAAATGGATCTTTTTTAATAACGATTTTTTTTAATGCTTCATCAATAAATTGTTTCTGGGCTAGATTACTTAAGTTCCAGTGAGATAATGCCCATCCTTCGATACCTTCATCTGTTAATAAATTTGTATAAAGCCCAGTTACCTTAAATCTAGGCATAGATCCAATCTTAATTTTAAAATCAAGCTCTAATAAATGAGTCTTAACATCAGTAATGATCATAATTTTATATCTCTTCAAATGATTTAATAATAGTTTACTTTTTTTTCTAGTTAAATTTTTAGAATAAGAAGAATTTTTTTCTTTGGAATAAGAAATTATAATAATCCTTAGAATTATTCTTGAATTGGTTGCTGTGTCGGACATTTTTGATAGAACAGTGGAAAAAAATCCTAATGAAGATTTATGTGTTGTATATGTCATGTTTTTCGATGAAAAACGTGGTCAAGTGCCATTGTTAATGTATCCTGATGATAGGCTTAGAGTTGATAAAAGATACATGCGACCCATAAATTATCATCCCGTTTGGTTTCTAGAGACTGATGAATTAGACCATATAGATTTAGAATACAAAGGATATACATTTTTTGGGAAAAAATTTCTCGCAAAATCAAAAAGAATAAAACGGAGAGCTGGACTTGAAGAAGAAACTCCTGAAACAATTGTTGTAATCGTATCTTTACCAGTCGAAATAGATATTTTCGGAGATGAGTTAATTAAAAGATTATTGGAAGAATTAAGAAATAATTTCGAAGATAAGTTATATGAAGTTATAGAGTGTGAGATTGCTATGGAAACTGTGATAAAGACCCCAAAAATTCAAGAATGTATTTCTCAAGGAAATAAAGTTAAATTATTTATGAGGGAATTAATCGATAAAACTATTAAAGATTATTTTTCAAAAGCTATTGAAAAACGAGCAGAATCACCATCTTTCAAGACACAGAAAGCAATATCATATTTTTCTCTTAAAGGATTTGAGTTCTCTCCCCTTAGCAGTTTGAAAGGAGAAGCTGGCTTTACAAACGTAGAGTTCTTTGATTCATCGAAAAAAGCATCAGCTAAAATTATACCATTATCGCCACTCTTAATTACTCACCTCAATTATATTGAGAATAGTCAAGAAATTGAAATTACAGTCCAAAACAATACAGATAAAGATTTAACAAATATATCTATTACAATAACTCATGTTAAAGAATATTTTGAAAAAGAAGTAATGACCCAAAAGGTTGATTTCTGGTTTCCTCAAGAGGAACTCTTGTTTGTCACGCCAATAGTGCCTCATATTGATGAATATTTAGTTATTATAAGTCAAGAAGATGATAATGATATTATTCAAAAAATTCTTACACATAGAATTGATTTAAAAAAAATAAATAAAATATCTAGTTAAAAAGGTTAATTAACATGTCAAAAAATGAAATTCAAGAAGAAGACATAATTATTAGAAATTATAGAACTTCAGATTATGAAGCAACTTTAGAAATTCTCAAAGAACTACATGAAATGTTTGATATCGGGTTTACAGAAACACAATGGAGAGAATCTTCAGGTTTAAGGCAATTTAAACCAAATCTTAAACGAATCACATTAATCGCAGAATTAAAATCCACAGGTCAAGTTGTAAGTATGGGAATGATTGAAGCTGTAAAAAATACACTTGGACGATACATTGGTTATTTGGATAATTGGGCTACAAAAAAAGAAGTTATTGGAAAGGGTGTAGGTAAACTCTTAGCAGATAGGGCAATTCAAATTTTGGAATCGTGGGGAACTGATTCTATACGAATCAACCTCGCTTACAAAACAGATAAAAAATTACTTGATGTATTTGGAAAAGTAGGCTTTCTACCGATTATTACAGTTCTAGAAAAAAGATTTTAAGTATTATAAAGTAAGTTGTTCGAATCTGGCCTGGAAAAACCTTAAATGCGTAGGTTCAAAAACCATTTTTAAACCTGTTATTGAATCCCTTTTCTTGTAAAGTCTTATTATTGATTCTGCCGTGTACTCCATATGAGTATTAGTGTACACTCTTCGAGGAATTGTTAACCTAACTAATTCCAATTCTGGAAAAATGTTTTCTCCAGTATCCTTATCCCGTCCCTTTGACACAGCACCACGTTCCATACTTCTTACTGCTGAATCTTCATAAATTGCAGCTGAAAGAGTTTGTGCTGGCCATTGGTCTCGTGGAAGGTGAGGTAAGAACTTTAAGGCATCGAGAAAAACCCCATGACTTCCAATTGGTTGTACTATAGAAACACCCGCTTTCATCAATAACTCGCCTAAATAGCGTACTTGATTTATGCGATATTTCAAATATTCATATTGGGCGCCTTCTCGTAAGCCGCGAGCAACTGCTTCCATATCTCGACCAGCCATACCCCCATATGTATGAAGCCCTTCGAATAAAACAACCATCCCCCTTGTGTAATCGAATATATCTTTACTATGTGTAGCTAAAAATCCACCCATATTAACTAAGCAATCCTTTTTCGCGCTATATATGCATCCATCTGAATAACTCATCATCTCTCTGAGAATGTCAATTATAGGTTTATTTTCATAACCTTTTTCTCGTTCTCTAATAAAATAAGCATTTTCACTTGACCTAGTTGCATCGAATATGATCCTTAGTTTATATTCATCACAGAATTCTTTTAAATCTCTTAAATTCTGCATTGAGACTGGTTGTCCTCCACTCAAATTTACATTCATTTCTACATTTACAAAAGCAATCTTTTCAATGCCGTATTCATCTATAAATGCTTGGAGTTTTTTTAAATCCATATTTCCCTTAAAAGGGTGTAAATTTTGTGGATCATGAGCCTCATCAATTATAGCATCAACCATAGTTCCTCCTGCTAATTCCACATGAGCTTTGGAGGTTGTGAAGTACATGTTTCTTGGAACAATTTGTCCTTGCTTCGTAAGATGACTATACATTAAATGTTCAGCACCACGTCCTTGATGAGTAGGTACAACATATTTATACCCTAAAATATCTTGTATTGTTTTTTCAAGGTTATAAAAGTTTTTACTGCCTGCGTACGCCTCATCTCCGAGCATCATTCCCGCCCATTGGTTATCTGACATCGCAGTAGTTCCAGAATCTGTTAATAAATCAATAAATACATCATCAGAATAAAGCAAAAATGTATTAAATCCGGCTTCTCTAATTGCTTCTTTTCTTCTCTTTTCGGATGGTATTTTAACATGTTCAACCATCTTAATCTTAAAAGGTTCAACAGGTCCATTCATAATTATACTCCCTCAAAAAATTATTCATTTAATTAGATAATTATAACACAACTGAAAAATATTTCTGTAATGAGTTGCCCATTTGTTTCCCCTACAAATACAATAATGACCAGAATTAATAATTGAGAAAAAATGCAGAAGAATAGACTTGAAAGCTAATAATTACTGAAATGTAAATTTTGTCTGTTAAATTTCTCACTCTAATTTAATGAAATATATTAATTCTAAAAAATTCAAAATCATAATTAAAATTTAATTTTTAAATTAAAAAGGGAGAAAAATAAAAATGATAGGAATTAAGTCTTATGGTGCCTATTTGCCAAGGTATTTATTACCTAGGGATTTAGTTGCTAAGGCTTGGGATTTTCCGTCTATGCCTGGTACTAAAGCACTAGCTAGTGCTGATGAAGACAGCATTACAATGGGAGTTGAGGCCGGTTTGGATTGTTTATATGGAATTGACCC
>JAUWHL010000164.1 GCA_030605895.1 Promethearchaeota archaeon
GCTGTTCCAGTCAATAATCCTGGGAAAAAACCAAAAATCGATTCAGGACTTAACGGATCAACTTTTGAATCCATATTTTCATAAATTAGTTTTACAGCTAATCCATATCCTCCGAGATATTGACGATAAATTTTTTTAAAGATTAATTCTTCTTCAAAACTCTCCTCTGTAAGATTAATCCATAAAACTTTTCCAAAAAAACCAGTTCTCATATTAAACTTTTAGATTTCTTTTAGTTTTTAAAAAAATCAGATTTAAAAAATTTTTCGAAATGATTGTCAAATTTTTACTTTTTTGTGTGTTAAATTAATATAGATATAATATAGTAAAAGCGGCGACATTATAAAAAGATCGCATAGAATATAGAGTTTCTTTAATAAAAAGTATAAAATTAAAGTTAAGCGATTAATACCGCTTTAAATAATATTAAAGAAACATTTAAATAATCAATTTATTATGATATAAATGGTACCAAGTTTAGCGATCATTCAGAAATAATCATCTATTTGTTATTTCAGAGCAGTTGTTGCATTCTATAAGGGTTAGAATAAAATCTTTTCACTAGAATTAAATTAAAAATAAATCTATGTAAAAATTAGAAAAATGGCTATGTCATTATTCCCAACAGTAAAAGATAATCAGATTTCAATACAAAAATTTATTGATTGGGATAAATTTGAGAACCTTTTTTATAATAACCTTTATTTAGAAAATTATAAAATTGTAATTAAAATTCCCCTTATTCCTAAGCGAGAACAAAAAAACCAGATTAAAATAAAGAAATTTAATCTTGAAAAATATACATTTCTTATTTCTTACGATTGAATAACTATATAAATGTAAGTAAAACTCATTTCTCCTTTGTTTTCTCACTTTTTAATCTATTATGTTCGTTCCAGCAAGAGAAACATATGTAATCTCCATCTTCTAGCAAGACTAAATCTTTGGATGCACGTATCATTCCACATTTGCGGCAGGTCTCGATCATAACACTGACAAAAATAATTAATTATTATCTTAAGAAGAGAATAGTCCAGTTCTTTTCTTTATATTTATTTCATATTAATAGATTCAGCAAGCTTTTTGATTTCGGTTCGATCAAGTTTTCCAGCTTTGGTTATAGGTAATGACTCAACAAAATTTATTATGCGGGGTTTTTTATATGAGGCAATTTTAGAGACACAAAAGTCAGACACTTCAGACAAGGTCATTTTTTCACCTGGTTCAAGTTTGATGAAAGCAGTGATGATTTGACCCCATATATCATCCTGTTTACCTGTGATTGCTACGTTGTTGATTTTAGTATGTGTTCTTAGAACATCTTCTACTTCTCCGGGAAATATCTTTTCTCCGCCTGATATTATTAGTTCACTCGTTCTTCCAACATAATATACATTTCCTTCATTATCTATTTTACAAAAATCACCTGAATAAAGCCATCCTTCTTCATTGAAGACTTCCTTGGTTTTTACATCATCTTTATAATATCCTTTCATTATACTCTTCCCTTTATAAATCATTTCACCAACTTCACCAACAGGAACATTTTCACCTTCCTCATTAATCACTCTCATTTTAATGCCGGTGACTATCTGTCCAATATAACCTTTTTTGATTTTAGGAATATCATCATGAGTTATAAATGCAATTGTAGAAGTACCTATTGTTTCAGTGCTTCCGTATCCATCCACAAGAACTTTGTCAGGAAATTTCTCTAAAATTTCAATTTTCATTTCTTTAGACATTTTTGCTCCACCAGAAGTAATCATTGTAAGTGAACTTAGATCAAATTTATCCAAATCAGAAAAACTTAACCAGAGTCGATACATAGTAGGAACCATGAAGACAGTGGTAATTTTTTCATCTTGTATGATTTGGCATATTTCTTTTGGATCAAAACTCTTACTAACAGGGAAAATCATTAAATGTCTCATTCCGAGATTTACTAGAACGGGCATTAGACCACTCACATGAAAAATCGGTGTAGGGATTAAAAACTTCATTATCGTACCAGGTGGAGGGATTAATGTTTTTGCGGGAACTTTCTTTTTTTTAACTAACTTCATTCCATGCGTGGGCGTCAAATAGGTTGCATTATACAGATTAGAGTGAGTTAGCAAAGCACCTTTTGGCAATCCAGTTGTACCCCCCGTATAAAGTAATAACCCTATTCCATCATCATCCACTTGAAGTTCAAGATTAGATGTTTCTTTATCTTTAATGACTTTTTCATAGTTAATCATTCCATTAAAGACTTCTTCTATCGGTGTACCGACAACGAATACATGTCTGAGATTTTCAAATTTGTGCTCATCAATAAGTTTACGTGTGATTTCAATAAAATCTTTATCTATGAAAACTCCTTTAATGTCAGCATTTTCATATATATACTTGAATTCTGTTAATCCATATCTCACATTTATAGGCACAGGAATAACTTCGATTTTTTGGAGTCCAAACATTATTTCCAGATATTCAGGTGAGTTATAAAGTAAAATACCATATTTATCACCTTTCTTCACTCCTAAATCTAAAAAAACTCTAGCTATTTGATTTGCACGATTATTTAATTTATTAAATGTATAAATATTTTTTCCGTGCTTTACAATCTCAAGATCACCAAAATTTTGTACTAATTTTTCTAACACTTTATTTGCATATCCCATAAAAACACATCCTATCTGATAATTTTAAAAATATTAAATGGTAAGTTTGAGGTCTTAATTAAATATATTGTAATAAGAGCAAAAATTAAATCAATCAATCCAAAAATCAATAATCCTAGTCCAATTGTAGGAATTAGAACTATATTTACATAAATTACAATCTGGATGATTAAGCGTAATATGATTATTAATATTATATTAAGTAAATACTTCTCTACATTGTAAGCAGAGAATGATAACATTAAACCAATAATAATTGCCAACAAACCAGCTGTATGAGCAAAAATAGGGTAGTCTAATTTAGTTATATTTAGACCTAATAAATTTAATAATGGTACTATGAAAAAGATCAATAGAACACCAAAGATAATTTCATAAATACCTCCAATGAGAGACACTAACTTGAGTTTCTTAATATTACTGTTTGTCATTTTTTTTTCGATACCTCCTTATCTCCCTATAAATTTTGGCTCTCTTTTCTCGAAAAAAGCAAGTAATCCTTCTGTAAAATCTTCAGAATCAAACGCTTTAAATAAACTTTCAGCTTCTCTATCAAGAGCTTCAACCGTTTTTTGTTCAAGTGTTTTATTGATTGCAAGTTTTGCTAAACCAATCGAAAATGTTGGGCCGTTAGCTAATTTTTCTGCGATTTTTAATACATTATCCATGAACTCATCATCAGGAAATACACCATTAATTAAGCCCATCTTTAAAGCTTCCTGAGCACTAAATGTATCACCAAAAAAGATCAATTCTTTTGCTTTATGGATACCAATTATCCGTGGTAAAATATACGTTGATGACATTTCAGGAATTATTGCTCGCTTCATGAAATAGGTTCCTAATTCTGCTGCATCTGAGGCATAAATTAAATCGCAGTTTAAAGCTATATTCAGTCCACCACCTAATGCCAGGCCGTTAATAGCTGCAATAAGAGGTTTTGGATTTTTTTGCATCTTCAGTACTAATCTTTTTTGAGACACATCGAGTTCCAATTCTCCCGATTGCATCTTTCCTCCGTCTTCGACACTATCAACATCCCCAGCCATTCCCTCGCTAGCTTGACTAAAATCACCTCCAGTAGAAAAAGCACGGCCTTTTCCTGTGATAATAGCCGCTCTTATTTCCTTATTATTACCAACTTCATCTAACGCTTCATAAATTTCATCAAACATTTTACCATTTATAGCATTTAATTTATACTCACGATTAAAAGTAATAATTGCTATTTTATTCTTGATTTCAAATAAAAGATACTTAAATTCCATAATCTTCACCTCTATATTATAAAAAAAATAAAGGATATTAAATACTAGTTATATTTTGAGCTATTTCATTAACATTTGAAGTTTCAGCATATCAGTCATTGGACCTTTTGCTTTTATTTTCCCCCCCATAAACGCTTTAGTTGGGCTAAGTTCGCCGTCCATTATGTCAATGATGACCTGACTTTCCGTGATAATTGTTATATCGGGACTTTCTGTATTTCCTTCTTTAATTTCGCATTTTGCATTATCAAAAATTAAATAGTAGTTGTCCGTGTCCGTAAATACGAATTGAAGTACTTTCTTGAATCCCTGAAATCTATCAGCCATGGTAGGGTCATCTAGCTTTGAAACCATCTTTTTAATTCCTTCAACTAATTCTTCATTTGCCATTTTTTATACCTCCTTTTATAATAATTCAAATTAAAAAAAAATAGTTATTTTCCTTTCCATTTTGGTTCTCGATTACCTTCCATGAAAGCGGTGAACCCTTCAATAACATCTTCCGAGTGGAATAGTTCCCAAAAGGGGTCCCATAAGCTACCAATTGCTCTGGTTCTCGTATAATGGTTTCCTTGCTGGAACCATTTCTTTGTCCATTTATGACTTAATGGTGCCACTTTTCTCATTTCATTTGCCATTTCCATTACTGTATCATGTAATTGGTCGTGAGGGACTACTTTGTTAACCAAGCCCATTCGAAGGGCTTCTTGAGCTGATATTATTTTACCGGTTAAAAGTAATTCCTTCGTATATCGCATTCCAATCAACTCGGGAAGTAATAGAAATGCCACACCGCTAGCTAAACCCCTACGATTTTCCCAGAAGCCCATTGCTGCGTCATCGGCTGCAATAGCACAATCGCACCATAATGTAAGTTCTAAACCACCCGCATACGCATAGCCGTTTATGGCTGCAATTAAAGGTTTGGGATAGCGAGCCATCAATTCACAAGGCTCGAGCAAGATTCCAAGGAAATCTGCTAAATTAGTAAATCCCGCAGTTGCCATTTCTTTTATATCAAGTCCAGCTGAAAAGGAACTTTTTCCTTTAATTTTTTCATCATTTCCCGTTAATACAAGTACTCTAATGTCAATATCATCTATAGTATCCACCAATACTTGACCAATGCTCAACCAAACATCTCTACTTAAAGCATTCCTTCTTTGAGGGCGGTTGATGGTAATCCAACCAACTTCATTTTCCACTTCAAATTTAATCTCTTTATATGACATTTTTTTACCTCCTTTATTATAAGTTATCTGCTTCTTCCTTTGTTGGCCCCCTTACTGCAGGTGGTATCATTCTGGTATCGACATCTTGCATGAATTCATTTCGACCTATAAATAGTTTCAAGATGTCATTTGAGCCTCCAGCAATTTGCATTAAGGCAGCGTTCTTTAAAACTCCACCTATGCCAATTTCTTGGAGATATCCATCGCCACCACAAATAAAAAGAGCATCTAATGCCATTTCTGTAAGCGATTGAGTTCCAAACACTTTTGAAATTGCGGATTTTACTCCAAAACTAAACATATCTGCTTCTCCTGTATCTAACATGTGAGCTAGATAATATAGATAGACCCGAGCTAAATTCATTTTCATACTAATATTTGCCATTCTAAGCTGAATGCCATTAAATCGAGAAATCGGCATCTTAAATTGAACCCTTCTTCGACCATATGCTCTTGCAGTTTCTATTAAGTTCCTAGATTGTCCGACGACACCTGCAATTCCCAATCGTTCTATATTTAAAGCACTGATCATGACTGTCCAACCATCCCCAGGATCTAGAATCATATTCTCTTTCGGAACTCTAACATCTCGATATCTTATAACTGAATTTGCCATTTCTACATCTCCAATTAACGTATTAATCTTTTCATAAGTTATCCCCGGCAAGTCAGCTGGTATGTAGAAGGCAGTTAAATGCCTATAAATTCTTCGAGCATCGTGGTCTGAATTGGCATACAACATGTGATAATCTGAAATGGCTCCTAACGTGATAAATCGCTTCCAACCATTTAACACCCATTCATCTCCATCTTGGACAGCGCTTAACTGAATTCCCGCAGCGTCATTACCCACATCAGGCTCTGTAACTGTTATTGAAGCCCATTTTTCCCCTTTAATAAGTGGTATCATGAACTTCTCTTTTTGGGCTTGGGTACCGAAAAGATGAATAGGGCCCGCCCCAAAAACGCTTGTAAGTAAAGGGTTTATATTAATCATGGATCGACCGACTTCTTCATTTAGTATGGTATATCCAGCATAACCTTGATCAAGCCCACCGATCTCTTCTTCTGCCAATATCATTAAAGGATGGAAACCTTTATCAATGCATAATTTGGAAGCTTCCCATTGGATTTTCATTGGATCCAAATCTTGCTCCATTAGTTTTATTGCCCGTGGTTGGAGTTCAGTATCAATGAAATTTTCACACTCATCAGCAAATTTTTTATTCTTCTCTGTCCACCATGGCATGTAATCTATCATCTTTATTAGATCCCCTCCTTTTTATAATTTGCATATGCATCTTTTCCCATACCAAATTTCAAATTAATATCTCCAATTTCATTGAGTCCTTGCCATGAAATTTTTGCTAATTTTACTTTTTCACGCTCTATATAAAGGCTAGCAAGTTTAGCTTCTCCTAAAGACTTTAAAACTGTTTGAACCTCACCCCGCTTAACACCTAAAAGTGCACATATCTGTTCAGTCTCCATATGTAAAGCTTGATTATATTCAAAGTTTTTAGCTAATAATTTAAGAATTTTCAATTCAAGTTCTTCATACAAGTTTATTACACCTTTATATGTTAAATTCTTCTATACTTTCAATTACATTTAAATTTCAATAATAATTAGTTTTTTAAAATATGTTCTTATCTCCATTGAGTAAAAAATACTTAAAAAATAAACCCTAGGACCATTTAGAATTATTTTATACTAAATTTAACTTTTTATAAAATGTTTAAAAGGATACGAACTATTTTATATTAATTTAAATTATATAATCCTTAATGGTTTATTCAATCCCGAAATAATGTTTAATTGGAATTGAACTAATTTGGATTTAAATGAGATATTATTTGAATTTTCGAATAAGGAAAGAGTTAATGTATTGAAAAAGCTCTATTCTGAAGGAAAAAAGCATAGTGAACTTGTGAAAGAGTTAAATGTGCCAGGGTCTGAAATCTCACGTCATCTAAAGCGATTATATGAAAAAAACCTTATTTTTAAAGAGATTAACAACAAATATAAGATATCAAATATTGGAAAAATCTTTATACAGATGATGGATATTTTCGAAGTTACATTGAACTATAGAAATTTCTTAAATAGTCATGAAATCACTTCTATTCCGATAAACCTCATATTTCAATTGGGTAAATTAAAAAGTGTTGAGTTAAGCACCAAAACGATGGAAAATATGGAAATTTTTGAAAATTTAGTAAAAGATTCTGAGGAATTTCTTTATGCGATAACGGATCAATATCAAAAATCTTTATTAAAGGAAGCTGAGAACAAAATGAAAAATAAATCAATTAAAATCAGAGCTTTAGTAGATAAAAATTTACTAAAATCTTATAATATTCCTGATGGTTGGTCAAAATTGTTTAAAGATCCTATCAAGTTTTTTAAGGAAATTCTAGAAAATATTCGAATTTTAGATGAAATTAATGTCTCCTTAGTAGTATCTGATAAAGGGGCAATCCTCTTCTTGAGTAAGGATGGACAGATTGATTATAGCCAATGTCTAATTGATAATCATGAAAATTTTATTAATTGGATGATTGAATTGTTTGAATGGTATTGGGAAAAAGGAGCAATTTTGCGCTCCTTTATTAGAAAAGAGAGAGCCAAGTAGCCACTATTTATTTAAATATATCTATAAATAGTTTTAAATCCCATAATAAAAATATATTCAAATAAATTATTTCAGATAGTTGAAAAAATGTGATAAAATTTAGATAGAAATGTGAATATAATCAAATAAAAAAAATTTATAGAAATAATGTGGATTATTTTTCTCTTTAATTCTTAACTTTTTAGTTTAGTTTTTTCTTCTAGAATTTTCTCATAAAGATCATCCATAGTTGGAGGAGGAATATACTGTTCTTCCTTTTTTTGGAGTATAATAGCTTCAGAAGGACATACAGCAATACAGTTACCGCATCCGATGCATCTCTTTCTTTCTATTGAAGAGATATCATCTGTTTGAGTAATAGCCTTCATTTGGCATTGATTGATACAAGTTCCGCATCCACTACATAAATCGGGGTCTATTTCAGCATAATAATTGGATAGTGCATAATTCGCAGGATCAGGTAATTTTACTAAATTCCCTATACTTCCATCACAGCAATAACAGCAACTACATATAAAATCTACATTTTGAGCATTATTCGGTCGAAAAATCAAGCCCTCTTCCTGATTTTGGTGCAATAAGTTGAGAGTCTCTTCTTTACTAATTTGAACCCCCCATCCATGATCAATATAGTGTTGAGCCATATCTCCAATTACTAGGCAATTATCCTCATGTTTAGTCATTTTACATGGTTCTCCTTGGATTTTCATATCTTGACGGCAAACACAATTGACTTTTGCGAAAGGACCTTGACTTTCTTCTATAATTTTTTTCATATTATCAAAGGGGGCAATGAAATTTTCTGGTACTACATCTATATTAACTGGAATAATACGTATCTGATTATAATGTGTTGGGTTGGCTTTTGCGCCCCAAACTTCACCCATATATTCATTTAAAGCATTTAAAAAGTCTTTTGAAAGCTTGTTAACTTGGTATTCATACATACCAATTATTAATGCAGCATTACCGTAAAATTTCTTATTTCCATCCTTTTTAGACATGATGGACCCTTTTTTTGCCATGTTATCTAAAATTTCTTCTAATTCTTTTAAGGTCATTCCTGTGTTCTTAACTCTTGTATAAATTTGATCTAACGGCTCAATATCCCTATACCACCCAAATCTTAAAAATGTAGCTATTTTCGCTTCTTCAGGAGTAAAAAGATGCTTTAGGACTCGGATATCTGAACCAGATTCAGCACGAGGGAATCCAATTGGCATTTGATCGAGGTGTTCTTGTAATTTTCTATAAACATCATCTTCATCCTGTATCTTAATTTCAGCCATCTTTTTTTTTCACCTTATTTTTTAATATTTGGTTCATTTAATTTAATTTTTCTTTGCATAATTTTATCGAATAATTCATCCATTGTTGCAAATGGAGTGAATTGTTTTTCTTTATTATACAATCTGATAGCTTCTGATGGGCATTGGGCTACACAATTCCCGCATCCTATGCATCGTTTACGCTCAATAGAAGAAATTTCATCATCAACAGTTATTGCTTTCATTTGACAGATTTCTACACATGTTCCACACCCTGTACATAAATCAGAATCCACTTTTGCATAATAATTAGTAAGGGTAATTCTTGCGGGATTAGGAAATGACACAACTTTTGATAAATTTTCACAGCAACAACTGCAACAACTACAAAGAAATGATAGTTTTTGTGAATTATCTGGTTGAAGTATTAATCCGTCCTTCTGATTTTTTCGCAAAATTTCAAGTGCTTCTTTTTTAGTTATAGTTCTCCCTCTTTCTTGATCAATAAACAATTGAGCAGAAAAACCAAAAGCCATACAAACTTCTCGTCTATCTGTAATTTTACATGGTTCGTTCAATATATCCTTAAGTTGTTTGCAAATACAATTAGTTACCATTATAGGTCCTTCTGTAGATTTGATAAGTTCTATAATATCATCATAATTATTTATCCCTTTCTCGAATTCTATACTTTTTTCTACGGGAACTACACGTAATTGAGCCCCCTTCACCCGGAAGGCTTCAGGAAGCCAACCTTCCTCAAAATAATCATGGAAATCTTTAATAAATTCTTTCGTAAGATTGTTTACTTGAAATTCAAACATTCCCACCATAAGGAGCGCATTCCCATAATATTTTTTTCCCTTTTCTCTTTTGAACATAATAGAACCTTTTGATACCATCCTATCTAAAGTCGATTCTATTTCTTCAAGAGAAATTCCAGATTCTTTTGCTCTTTGATATATAATTTCTAATGGTTCTAAGTCTCTCTCCCACCCAAATTTTAAAAACATAGCAATTTTTGCTTCTTCAGGTGTAAAAAGATGTTTTAATAAACGTATATCTGAGCCTGATTTCACTGAAGGAAATCCTATTGGCATTTGATCTAAATGTTTTTGTAATTTTCTATAAATGTTAGTATTTTCAGCAATAATTTCATCAGCCATAGTTCATTCATCTTATTTTAATTTGATAATCAAATTATTTATTATAGTTAATTTTCACTTTATAAATTATTTTTTAATCAAATTGAAGGTTTAAAAATTTTGGAAATCATAAAAGGATGAGCCTTAGAGGGCATCCATCTCACACTTTAGGAGTGACAGGAACAGAATTTCACCTTTATAAAGTATCACTTATTTCTTTTTAATCGTCTCGATTAACTATATGTTCTGGGAATGGTTTAATATTTTTTAAAGATTTACGTAAAAATAAAGGATATAATCTCAAGTTTCCTACATCATTAATATCAACCCATTTAAAAATTAAATCCAATTCTTTTCCATGGAAATAATAATTTTCAAAACCCAATTCGCGTTCTTTTCCATGAAAAGTATCTTTTTCAAAAACTAATTTAGAATCTGGAGGAAATTCCATTAAATAGAAAATAGATAATTCATGAAAATCCTTACCTTCAAAATAAAAGAAATTTTCCACAAAATATAGAGGTCTGATAATCTTTATTTCAACTCCGATTTCTTCTTTCATCTCTCTTATAAGGGCGTCTTTAGATATTTCGAAAAATTCACATCGCCCTCCTGGTAATGACCAGAAATCATCAATGATGCTTTTATGAACAAGTAATTTATTGTTATAAATAGCTACTCCAGCAATCCTATAAACAAAAACATTGCTATCTTTTTTAAAAGTTATCATATGAATTATCCAAGTTATATACTATTATTAAATATTTATCTTTCCCCTTGAATTTTTAATTTATTTTATAAAAAAATAAGAAAAAATAAGGGATATAATTAAATATTTAATCCCTGAAACCGTAATAGGCATTAACTAGTAACAAAAAGAATCCTACAAGAGTTAAGGTATAATATGGAGAAGAAAACAGCGTATAATCCCAAGTAAAAGTATAACATAACAAAGCGATGATGACAACTATTAGCATTATTAAGGATAAGATATTTTTGCCCGTTCGTTTCCACCAACTGGCTTCTTCAAGCATTAATCTTTCAATAATTTGAACATCAGAAAGAGAAGCATCCATGTTTCCAATTTTATCTTTAAGTTTTTTCCTTTCTCGAGCTTTTAAAATAGATCTGAAAGAAGCTCCTATAATAAAAAGTATGATAATTAACAAGAGATCTGCAAGAGTATTCGTTATTTGAAATATAACACTTGGTTGTAAGAAAATCATAATTTGAGTGATAACTAACATTATAACTAAAAGAAATCTAACACTGTATTTAGGTAAATAAAGTGGTTTAACAGAATACGAGTAATTTGAGTTTTAATTAAAAAAAATTCATGATTCTTCTTTTCTAGAGTTTAAAATCTCTGCCCGTTTTGCTAAAATAGTGCTTATATTTTCTCTATCTAATGGAAACCATTTCATTGCTATAATCCATAATATTACTCCTGGAACAATACATAAACACACAATTAAGACAGTTATCTGATAATTTGTGCTGGTATAAGCAAGTAAAATCCCACATAATAATGGCCCAATGCCTCTTCCAAATTGTTCTAAAAATTGGTTCCAAGAAACTATTTGACCTTGTGCTTCTGGTAAGTTGATCTGTTGAATTACTGGACTTTGATTTACTACATAAAGAGAAAATATGCTTCTCGAGGTGAAGAATAGCGCACCCATCACCCACATAGTAGGTATTGTCATAATATATGCAATATTCTTACCCTCTTCTGGGCTTAATGGAACCCAGGGAATAAAAAAGAAAAGAGCAAAAGTGATTAAACCCCCAATTATAGCAATAACTATTATTGGTAATCTTCTTACTGGATCTTTTTCAGCAATCTTGTCACTAATTCTTGATAAAAATATTTGTCCTACTAATCCCCCTGTTAAGCCAAAAATAACCATAAAAACACCTATTGAAAAAGGCGCTAAATTATAAGGTGGATTCTGGACATAATTTAATATTAAAAAAGTTAAGCTACTCATTAGAATACATGTAAAAATGCCTTCAATAAGAGCTACACTATTAGTTTTACTAAACATTGTTTTTCGCATCATCTCCCTATCTATTTGAAAATCATACTCTATAGAATCATCTTGAAGTACGTGATATAACTCTTCTTGTTGAACGCCTCTTTTTGGTTCTTCATTATGGATGGTAAATACTATACCCCCAAGAAGAATAAAAGCTCCAATACCCCAGAAAAAAAATCTGCAAAGCCCGATTTGAACTAGAAATGTTGCTATTAGCCAACCTATTATATTTGTCGTATTAAGTACTATTTGATAGACACCAAAAAACCGAGAACGATGAACTTGAGGGACAACATCATTAGATAATGAATTTATCGCTGGCCATGAACCTCCAGCAAAAAAGCCAAAAATCGCTATTAAAATAAAAAAGTAAAACCATGTATCAGATCCACCCCCTTTAACAGCGAAACCCAAAAAAAACATTGATAATCCTCTAAACATAGAAATGACGATAATAATTTTTTTTCGAGAGTATTTATCAATAAGCTTTCCAAAAAGCAGTCCCGCAAAAGCTCCACTCCAGGATAAAGCTGTATAAAGAATTCCCATTTCCAATGCATGAATATATGCTGGATCATTTGGCCAAATAATTAAGGCAAGAGGAACCACAAGTACAATCATGGCTCCATATGCTACGCTCTGGAATCCATTTAACACGTAAAGGGGCCAAAATACCCTATTGAATGATTTCTCTGAATTTGCCTTAATCCCCTCAGTCATTTTCTTAAGATTGTAATGTTATATTCCAGTGATGGTTTTTAAAATGAGATCTTAAATTTTAATTTATTGAGAAATGAATTGTTTTTTTGTTTTAACATGTAATAAATTAGATTATAAAAAGAAAATTCATATTTTTACACCATTTCAAGTATTATTACTTCTGTTATATTTGGTGAATTTCTTTTTATAAACTCAATATTTTCCTTTTCTTCCTCAATCCAATGGATAGGAATCAATATTTGAGGATTGAATGCTTTTATAGCTTGAATTACTTCTTTAGGACTCATCATATAAGGTTCTCTCACTGTAACAAAAGCAATATCAATATTTGTTAGCGCACTCATTTCTGGAGTAAAGCCAGAATCACCTGAATGGTAAATACGAAACCCATTAAGTTCAATAACATAGCCAACCCAACCTGCAGAACTTGGATGTGCAGAAGAAGAATATGCAGGGATCGCTTCTATTTTAACTCTATTTAATTTTATTGTCTCACTTGGTTTTATTACATAAATATTAAATTCAAAATGTTCATTTATTAAAGATTCTTCACAATCAGTAGGACAAACGATAATAGTCGTTGATTTCACTAATTTTTTTAAGGTTTCAATTGAAAAATGGTCATCATGTGAATGAGTTAACAGAATAATATCTGCCTTTTTTTTCGTACTTTCTTCTGATAAATTAGCGGGATCAATATAAATGGTTTTTTCACTATTTATTCTTATACAAGCACTCCCATAAGGATGACTACTTTTTAACCATTCAACATTTTTAAGTAATTCTGATAATTTCATTAGTATTTTACCTCGTAATGTAATTATGAATTAATTAACATTTTAATAGCTTTTTGACCAGCATTATGAGCTTTTTTTATTAATTTAACATTTTCACGCACAACCCCTTTATCATTCATTCCAGGTGCTAATATAGTTTCATCCAATTCAATTCCTAAATAATTACACACATCTGTTAGAATACCTACTGTATGTTGGGCATAGGTAGAACTACCTCCAAGCGGTATAACAAGAATAACATGTTTATCTTTAAAAGATTCATGTTTAGGACAGTACCACCTATCTAAAAATGTTTTAAATTGCGCTGTGGGGCCCCACCAGTATACAGGGGTGCCAAGGACCCAGAGATCACTATCCAACATCTTCTTTAGTAATTCTTCCATGTCATCATCTTGCATACATTTACCCGTTTTATAACAACTATTACA
>JAUWHL010000201.1 GCA_030605895.1 Promethearchaeota archaeon
AATTTGTGAAAGAAAATAGATTTGTTGGATATTATAAAACGAGCGCATTGACAGGACAAGGAGTGACGGATGCTTTTAAAGTCCTTGTTCAAAAACTATATATGATTGCTAAGATCTCTAGTTTCTCTTAAACTTAGCTTATTACTCTTATTACTATAGGATATATTAGCATGAGATTTAACTGCACTTCTAATTCTTTTAAAAATATTAGTCAAATTCTCAAATAACTTAAGATCTAAGAAAATTTTAAGGAAAAAAATAACATTAAAAAATGATTTTAGGTTCGTTTGTAAATAAACCTTTCCCAACTCTTCCTACTTGGAAGTTCTAAGGGCATATTTTTACGTTTTCGAATTTCCATTATAAGATCTTCTTCTAAAGAAGCAGGAACCTTTTCAAATCCTAAAAATTCATATCCAAAGAAAGCCCTTCCCTGTGTTGAACCTCTAATATCATCAGCAATGCCGATAGTCTCTGCCGCAGGGATTTGACCTTGAATTCTGACATACTCTCCCTCTGGAACAACATTGGTAATTCGACCGCGACGCTTTGTAATGATTGCAGTGACACTTCCTTCACTGCCTTGAGGTGATTTTATGTCTATTTTCTGGACTGGTTCGAAGATATGTGGATTTGCGTCTAGCATGGCTAATGACATAGCAGAAAACGCCATTCCCGCAATCTGTCCATAAGATGTGTGTCTGGTATCTTCGTGAATAGTCATATCCGTAAAAATTACTTTAATTCCAGTAGCAGGTTCCTTTGCGATAATACAATTACCTAGCCAATCTCTAAAAGCTGCACTCAAATAAGATTTAACACGATCAAATCTCTGTAATCCCGAAGTACCATTTACAAGAGCACTTCCTTGATACACATCAACAATACGTCTGGCTTCTTTTGCATCCCATCCAGCTTCTTCTCTAAGTATTTTAGCTCGATCTTTATCATTTTGTAAATCATTAACTTTCCCGGTTTCGATCAGATGTTCAGTTATTTCATCCAAAGGTTCTATGTATAATAAAATACGATTATGCGAGTTTGCTGATTTGGTATAATAAATTGGACTTTTTTCAGTAATTTTTTCTCTATAAACGATTATTGGTTCTCCGATATTAATATTAACTTGTTTATTTATCCTTTTTACTAAAATCTCGATCTGTAATGGATCGATTCCTGAAAGAATAAATTCTCCTGACTCTTCATCTCTTCTATATTCTGCTGTTGGATCTGCCTTAAGCCATTTGCTTACAACATCATCCAGTTTATCAATTTCATGCGGATCTTTTGGTTTAATGCTTCTGGAAACAACTGCTTTACAAGCATAATGAATTTTTTCGAAAGAAGGTAATCTCTTCCTTTCTTCCCTATCTTTAGGTACAGCATTGGTAGACATAAAGGTCTCTCCAGAAGGGCAAATAAAACCAAATATTGCAAATAAATTACCTGCAGGGATCTTAGGAACGTCCAAAAGGTCTGTAATTTCCATAACACCTAATCTCTTCACTCGACTGCTCGAGTCACTATTTACTAGATAAATTGAATCAGTTTGATTAAATGTACCCGAAAAAACACGACCTATAAGAGTTGGTTGAAAATTTCTTTTTGGATCAAGAAAGATTTTGGTTATCATACCGTATAATGGCCCATTTGGATCACTTTTTTGAAGTGCCTGTCCAAGTTCAGAGTTTAGGTCACCTCCCCATATATGAGGGATTCTATATTTGGAAGCTGAAATAGGATCTGGAAGATGGTCTACAATCATTCTTAACATAGGCTCATCCAAAGGTAAATTATCCCTTAACCACTGGATATCTCCTTCATTATATTTCGCAAAAACATCTTGAGGTTTCAAACCCTTTTCAAGTAAAATTTCATAAGTAAATCCCCAACCATGCTTTGCAGAACCCACTGTCACTGAATTCTTCGCAAAATCAACTCCCCAACCACTACCTTCAGGTCTTATTTTTTTAATTAAGTCATTGATTTCTCTTGTGATTTTATCGATTTTCTCAAAAGTTGCTTGAGGACTTAGTTTTAATTCACTTATCAATCTGTCAACCTTATTAATAAAAAGAACAGGTTTGCAGAATTCTTCACCAACAGACAATCTAATATTAGTTTCTGTTTGTGTCATAACTCCTTCAAGAGCATCTACTAAGATTATAGCTCCATCTGAACCTCTGAGGGCTCGAGATACTTCCCCTGTAAAACTGATATGACCGGGAGTATCATTAAGTTGGATAATATAAGGTTCTTCGTCATCTGGTTTTCTCGAATCATTAAATGCAAGGAGTACTACACTTGTAAAGATTGTGATGCCCCTTTCTTGCTCCTCGTCTTTCAGTAAACTAAGTATATCTTAATTTAAATCTGAATCGGTCATTTGGAGCTGTCCAGCATCTTCTGGTCTCATAAGCCCAGCTCTACGCAACAAGTAATCTGTAGCAGTAGTTTTGCCATGGTCAATGTGAGCTGTGATACTGAAAATCCTTTTCTTTTCATATGAACCAGAAGTAACCAGTTTAGCGATTTCGTCTGGGTTTTTAACTTTAACCATAATTAATTCACTTAATACAAATTCTATTAATCATCATGATATAATTGAGGAAAAGAATTCGGGAAATCATAAAAATTTTATGAATTTCAGCTATAAATCACTAATCTATACCATTTTAAAGGTAGTAATGTTATTATCTTAATCCCTGGAGCTTCTGGAATTTTAGATATAGAACGGTAAAATAATATTTTTCAATACATTTATTGCTTTTTTTCCTGAAGAACTTACTGTATGAAACGCGTTTGATATATTGACAACATTAAAATTGTCAGGAATTTTATTCTTAACAAATTTATTTAAAAAATTAGAGAAATTGTTGAATTCTCTTTGAGTTTCTACCCACAAAAAGCCCTCTTTTTCAAAATACTCTGGATTTTTTCTTTTAAAATTAGCTACATGATTTTCTTCTGTAATTGGGGGACCTTTACGAATATAAGTTTTGGAGATATTAGGTTTTTCACAAAAAATAGCTAAATTATACTGGTTCTTGTCTTCTTCGAAATATACTTCAAATATAATTTTTCCAAATCGTTCAAAATGAGAAAATTCTTTTTCTCCATTAGCTTTAATGCTTTTTCCTAAAGAATATAGTTTATCTCTGTTAATAGTATAATGGATTTTAATATCAGCATTTTGTAATTCAATAATATATATATTTGAGAGGAGATTATCTTCTTTATTTGATAAATTTACCTCTGTAATTGGTCTAATCCTAAAAAATTCTGGACTTGGTTGTTTTAAGAATTCACTAACTTTTTGATTGCAATATTTATATGCTTTTTCGGATATTGCTGAAGCAACATTCCGATTTTTGTCAATTGGATCTATGATAATAAGATAATCATTTTGAAAATGGGTAATTTTACTTAATTCCTTTTCATTTCTACCATAATAATCTAGTGGATTCTTATCAAGTTTATTAAAGTTGTTAAAAAGATTTGTTAAATTTTCAAAATAATAAATTAATAATTCGGCGCTATAACCAATAAATCCAATTTTTCCTATTGCGCTTTTATCACCATAACTATAACAAGATTTAAAAAATTGTTTTAAAAGCCTTACATCATTTTTTTGGTCATGATTCAATTCATCTTTTACAAAGCTCCCATGCCAAGGAGATCTATCAACCGCAGTAATAGGACCATTCTTTTTAATGAATTCTAAATCTAAGTCAAAATATAAAACGATATCAATCTTTACTTTTATATCATTTAAAATGTAATCCACTGTAACATATGGATGCTCGGCATATAATAAGCGGGGGTTATTAAATTCGTCTAAAGTCAAACTTGGAAGAATCCATTTATTACATAATGTTAAAAAATCTTTTTTAGAATCTTTTTTTAATTTACTTTTACTTAAACCTTCATACTTTGGCTTATATTGGTTATAATCTAACCCTATAAAAACATCGATATCAAAATCATTTCTTAATTGTGTTTGCTTGATACCAGTTGAGCCTTGAGGTTCTATTTTTGTATACGTGATTTTTAATTCTTTTGCCCGTCTATCTAATAACTCTTGTAATTTTTCAGTTATCTTTTTAATTAAGTCAATTTGTTTTTGAGTTGGAGTAATTTCTTTTAGAACTTCATTAAAGATTTCATTAATTGAGGACATGGAGTTGATTTACATCCCCCACCAAGGATGGGTATGGGTTCTCATTAAAATTATAAATTCTCTTAGAGCTTGTTTTTGATCTGTTGTTAATTCATCTATAAAACTTCCCATTAATTGCCTGACATGAGATTCTGGGACATTAACAAATAGGGTTTCATCTTTTTCTATATCGCGACCTATTTCAATACCACGGATAGAAATAGCTACTTCTGAATCTTTAGGAGCTTTCTCGACTGTTTGCCCTTTATCTTGAATTTGATGAACTCTCCTTACTCTTTTACCTTTATCAGTTATTAGTTGAACTTTTGGATAAAGTGTTCCAGCTTCAACATATACTCCAAAAACAGCGGGATCTGAATTTCTGAATATAAATTCCGGAAACATTTTAATTTT
>JAUWHL010000005.1 GCA_030605895.1 Promethearchaeota archaeon
AGTAATAATTGAAGAAGGTCGGGATGATCTCCCTGAAAATACAATATTAGAAGAAATAACTAAAGGTTATTATTTAAAAGATAAGATTTTAAGACCTGCAAAGGTCAAAATCTCAAAAAAATCAAAATTAAAAAATTTAATTGAAAATTAAAAAAAAATCAAAATTTTAAAAAATATATAAAAACGGAGTGATGAAATATGGGAAAAATAATAGGAATTGACTTAGGAACGTCAAATTCAGCAGCTGCTGTATTAATTGGCGGTAAGCCAACAATTATTCCAAGTGCTGAGGGTTTAACCTTGGGTGGCAAAGCATTTCCATCTGTGGTTGCATTCACGAAAGATGGTCAGAGATTAGTAGGAGAGCCAGCAAGAAGACAAGCGATTTCAAACCCAGATCGTACAATTACAGCTATTAAAAGGAAGATGGGTACATCTTATACAGTGAAAATAGATGGCAAGGATTATTCACCTCAAGAAATTTCCGCAATGATTTTAAGGAAAATCAAGGAAGATACTAGTGCTTATTTAGGTGAAGAAGTAACTGATGTGATTATTACAGTACCAGCATATTTTAACGATAATCAAAGACAAGCTACGAAGGACGCGGGAAGGATTGCAGGATTAAATGTGAAACGTTTAATTAACGAACCCACTGCCGCAGCTGTAGCTTATGGATTAGATAAGAAAAATGCTAGACTAAAAATTGCAGTATTGGATCTTGGTGGTGGTACTTTTGATGTCACCATAATGGAGATGGACAATCAAGTTTTCGAAGTGATTTCTACAGCAGGGGATACTCAATTAGGTGGTACAGACATGGACAAGATCCTTGTTGATTATACAGTATCAGAATTTCAAAAAGATCAGGGCGTAGATTTAAGAAGTGATTCAATGGCAATGCAAAGAATTCGGGAAGCAGCTGAAAAAGCTAAAATTGAATTATCTACATCGATTACAACTGATATTAATTTACCTTATATAACAGCAACTAGTGAAGGACCTAAACATCTTAATATGGCACTTACGAGAGCTAAATTGGAACAATTAATTGACTCTGTATTAAAGAAATTGGATACTTCAATCTTAAAGGCTTTAAAAGATGCTGGCATGGCAAGAGGAGAAATCGATAAAATTATTTTAGTCGGTGGACCAACAAGAATGCCCGTTATACAGAAGAAATTCGAAGATTTATTAGGAAAGACACCAGAGCGTAGCATAGATCCAATGGAGTGTGTTGCTATGGGTGCTTCAATTCAAGGTGGGGTATTAACTGGTGAAGTAGAGGATTTATTACTACTTGATGTAACACCCTTATCATTAGGTGTTGAAACTTTAGGTGGAGTGTTTACAAAACTTATTGAGAGAAACACGACAATTCCCACCAAGAAAGCTGAATCTTTTTCAACAGCAGCGGATAATCAACCAGCAGTAGAAATTCATGTATTACAAGGTGAAAGATCAAGAGCTGCAGATAATATAACATTAGGAAAGTTTCATTTGAACGGTATTCCACCTGCTCCAAGGGGAGTACCACAGATCGAAGTAACTTTTGATATTGATCAAAATGGAATTATAAATGTTTCCGCCAAAGATAAAGGTACTGGAAAAAGTCAATCAATAACAATCACAGCATCTACTAAGATGCCTGATGATGAAATAGAGCAAAAAATTCGAGAAGCTGAGCGAAATGCAGAAGAAGACAGAGTATTCAAAGAATTAATAGAAGCCAAAAACCATGGAGAATCGCTAATTTACCAAACTGAAAAGCTATTGAAAGAAAATGAAGCAGTAATAGGGGACTTAAAATCAAATATTCTTGATAAGATATCTGATTTACGAAGTGCAATGGAATCAGATGATGTAAGTCGAATTAAGAGTGCTATGGAAGTTTTACAAAACTCGTTGCATGAAGTATCATCACGCATTTATGGACAACAACAAGGACCATCTCAAGGAGCTTATCAAGGTGCTCCACCGGGAGGTATGGGTGATATTCCACCAGGTGCAACATCTGATTATCAAGGAAAAACTCAAGATGAAATTGAAGAAGAACAATTTAGAAGAGCAACAGGCCAAGATGATAATGTAGTTGATGCTGAGTATGAGTAAATTCGATTTTTTTATTTATTTTTTATTTATTTAAAAATTCATGTTTAATAAATTATTATTCATCATTATTAGAAACGGATTGTAAAATATGGCAAAAAATTATTATAAAAAATTAGGAATTAATAAAGGAGCTTCAAAAGAAGAAATTAAAAGAGCATTTCGTAAAATGGCTCGAAAATATCATCCTGACGTTAATCCTGATGAACCAAAGTCAGGAGAAAAATTTAAGGAGATAAACGAAGCTTATTCAATTTTAAGCGATGATAAAAAAAGAGATATGTATGATAGATTTGGTGTTGTAGAAGGCGATTCATCAACATATCAAAAATGGGGTGAGGCTCCTGGAGGTGCAAGAGCTCATCAAAGTCCAGATGGTACAACCTACTATTATTCTTCCTCGGGTTCACCTAGAGGATTTGACTTCAGTGAAATATTTGGAAATCGGAATAATTCTCGAAGTAGAGGTGGGGGATTTGATTTTTTCAATGATTTAGGAGATATATTTGATGTTTTTAATAAGAGTGGTAGAGGGAGTACAAGAGCAAACACACCCAATTATAATAATCTTCCAAGAGAAGGGGATGATTTAAGATATGATATGGAAATTGATTTTATGGATGCTTTTCATGGAGGAAAGAAAAAAGTTCAATATAAAGATCCCACTACAAATCAGATGAAAACATTAAATGTAAACATTCCAAGAGGTATAAAGGATGATCAGAAATTACGTTTAAAAGGAAAAGGGATGCCCGGAGAAAATGGTGGTGCTCAGGGTGATCTATATATTGCGATACATATTAGAAAACACCCAAAATTTGAAAGGAGAGGTGAGGATATCTATATTGAACAAGATGTTCCTTTTACAACAGCCGCACTTGGAGGAAAGATTCAAGTATCAGGAATAGAAAACACTTTAAATGTAACAGTTCCCCCTGGGACTAATGATTCATCATTATTAAGATTAAAAAATCAAGGATTTTATAATATTAATTCAGATCAAAGAGGAAATTTATTGATTAAAATAAAAATAAAAGTTCCTAAAAAATTGAATAAGAATCAGAAAGCATTGCTAGAAGAATTACAAATAATTGGGGTTTAATAAATTAAAATGAGAGAAAAATTAGAAAAGAGAGAGGATTTAATAATTGGTCTACAATTGTTTTATAATTTTAAATAAAATTAATATATTGAGGATATTAAAATGAGTTCAAACACTAAAAATAATATTTTATTAAATGTTTGTCCCGAATGTGGGGGGTCAATAATTCCATTAATAGAGACAGGGGATGTTGTATGTAATCAGTGTGGATTAGTAATTGATGAAAAAAATGTTGATTTTTCACATAATGGGAGAAGAGCATATACAAACCAAGAAAAAAACAATAGAGAGCAGACAGGAGCTCCAATTTCAATTTTACTGCCAGATATTGGATTAAGTACCGTTATGGACAGAAATAAAATAAATAATCCTGATTTAAAAAGAGCTGCTAAATGGAATACTCGTATAACATGGCAAAAAAGAAATCTATTAATCGCGTCTACGGAATTGAAAAGAATTAGCACAAATTTAAACTTACCTATTTATATAAGAGAGGCTGCAATGCGTCTTTATAGGGAAGCTTTCAAAAAAAAGTTATTACGAGGAAGATCTATTAATGCAATGGTTGCAGCGTGTTTATACCTGGCATGTAGAAGAAAACAACTCCCAAGAACGCTTCAAGAAATAACAAATGAAGCCCAAGCAAATGCTAAAGATGTAAGAAGAAGTTATACAACTATAATTAGGGAATTTAATTTAAAATCTCCCTCTACTGATCCTGTATCTCTTATTCCGAGATATATAAATGATTTAGAATTAGATTCAGAAATAGAACAATTAACAACTAAAATTTTAAACTCTTATAAGGCAAGATTTTCTATTAGTGGAAAAGATCCAAAAGGTCTATGTGCTGGCGCAATTTATTTAGCTTCCAAAATTAAAAATAAGGAAACTACACAACAAAAAATTGTAAAAACAGTGGGAATTACAGAAGTAACTCTTCGTTCGCGTTATAAAGAATTGAAAAATAAGCTAAAAATCACACTATCCACATAAAATAAAAAATCTTTTTATTATTAATCTTTTTTTACCGACCATTTTAAAATTTAATGTAATTTTGGTTGGTTATCAACATTTATATTAGTTTAGTTATTTCTTTATTATTATGGTCTCTTTTAAAGATTTAGGGTTATCCAATACAAAAAAAATGTTTAAGGTGGCTCAAGAAAGAAAATTTGCCGTTCCTGGATATAATTACAGTAATTTAGAACAATTGCAAGCAATTATTATAGGTTGTGGCGAAACTAACTCACCAGTGATTCTTCAAAATAGTCCAGCAGCAGGAGAATATGCAAATCGAGCAATGGTTAGATATTTAGGTGAGGGCGCAGTCGCAATGGCGAAAAATTTAGGTTATAATATCCCAATTGCATTACATTTAGATCATGGAAACTCATTTGAATTAGCAAAAATCTGTATAGATAAAGGTTTTTCAAGTGTAATGTTTGATGGTAGCCATTTGGATTATGAAGAAAACATTAATATCACAAAAAAAATCGTTGCTTACGCTCATGAAAAAGATGTGAGTGTAGAAGCAGAATTAGGGGTTATTGCGGGTATTGAAGAACATGTAGAAGCAAGTGAACATCATTATACTGATCCAGATCAGGTAGAAGACTTTGTAAACCAGACAGGTTGTAATTCATTAGCAATTGCTATAGGTACATCCCATGGAGCATATAAATTTAAAGTAGAAAAAGAAGAAGATATTCCTGAATTAAGGTTTGATATACTCGAAGAAGTTAGAAAACGGTTAGGAAAGTTTCCAATCGTTTTACATGGATCTTCCTCAATACCTCAAAAATATGCGAAAATAATAAATGAATATGGTGGATCCTTATCAAAAGCATTTGGAATACCAGAAGCTCAACTAAAAAAAGCAACTCAATATGGAGTGTGTAAAATTAATATTGCCACGGATAGCAGAATGGTTTTTACGGCGATGATAAGAAAATATTTAGCAGAGCACCCAGATCAAATTGGTCCAAGAAAATATTTAGGTTTAGCTCGTCAAGAGTTAATTGATATGATAAAACAAAGAAATAAAGAAGTACTAGGGTCAGCAGATCAGGCAAAATATATTTAAATAAAATTTTTATCCTTTTTCAATGACAATACCTGTACCACCATTAGGATATTGAAATTTGATTGCACCAGCATCACATATTTGATAACAAGCAGCACATTCTAAACATTTTGATTGATAATCATCAACAATATATATTTTTCCTTCTTTTTTCCGCCATAAATTCATTACACATATAATTAAACAACAATCGCAATTATTACATTTAGCATAATCTATCGTAATAAAGTCTCCTGTACCTAGTACTCGTTTAGTTAAATCTTCTAATTCAATTTTCATTATTATTAACCACCTCTTTTCTTCTTTTTCTGTGGTAACATATCTAAAAGTTTAGGTAACACTTTCATGATCTTCTTAGGATCCATTAATTTATCTAAATCATCTTCAAAAACCTTAGCTATTAGAGGAAAAACATAAGTCATTATAAATGGTGTCGCTTTAGGCATATATGACTTGACATGACTTGCAATTTGACGTACTCTTTTAGCATGAGGTTGAGACCAATCAAATATTCCTCCTAGAATTTCCATTATCATAGGAACAAACCAAGACATTGTTTCTTTTGGGCTAAATGGTAAAGCTTTCCATATATTCCATAACTCATAACCAGCCTCAAACTCTTTTCCAATACTAGTATTTTGCCATTCTTCATCAAATTTTTTAAGAGTCACTTTGGACACATCTCCAGATGTTATTGCTTCAGAAGCTATTTCTGCTGCTAGTTTTCCTGTTACCATTGCAGGATATATCCCCTCTGCCTCCAGAGGACAAGGAAAACCACCAGCGTCGCCAATTAATATAACACCATCAGTATGAGTATTGAATGGATAATCTAACCAAGGGAGTAGGTGAGATTGAAGCTCACGTGGTTTAGCATCAAGGATTTTTAACAATCTTTGATAATATTTCAGATTAATAACACGATTTAAATAATACAATGGATTTTTATCCCACCAATTCATCCAGTTTCCTAATCCTTGATGAAAACCATCATTAAAGAAGACTTGATATGAAGCTGGAAAGTTTGAACCCCACCATACAGCCAATGTTTCATCACCCATAATATCATCAATTTTTTCCGAAGGTGCTTGAAAATCGTACTGTAATGTTAATGTAACTTGATTTTGAGCCCATCTTTTTCTCAATCCAGATTTTCGTGCTACAGTTGATATGACTCCATCTGCTCCAATAACTATTGGAGCCCTATATTTTTCTCCTTTTTCATCAATTACACCACATATTTTGCCATCTTCCTTCAATAAATCTACAATTAAAGTAGAAGTCTTTAATTCAGCACCAGCATCAGTCGCAAATTTAGCAATCCATGGGTCAAACTCACTACGATATACATTCATGGTGATCCAAGATTTAGCTGGTTCATATGAAACAGATTCTGTTGGACGTGCCATAATATAACCTGATACAATATCATCTTTATTTATAAAATAATTACGTGCTGCAATACCAGCTCGCATCGAGGGACACTCTTCGGGAGTTAACTCTTTCATCATTTTAGGAAAATCTCTAAACATTCGTGGTCCTAATCCACATCCGGAAGAATTTTTCTCTCCCGGATTACGACCACGCTCAAAAAAAATCGTTTTTAATCCATTTTCGGCAGCAGTTTTAGCAGCAACAGATCCTCCTGGTCCCGCTCCCACTATTATTAGATCATAATTTTTCATTTGAATTTCCCTTTAATATTTCGCTTTGAAATTATAATTGTTTTATAATGCTCATCAATTAATTAAAGTTTTATTTTTTTGAATGAAAATATCTTAATAGGTGGAAATATTTTAAGAAGAAAGAAATTTCTTTCTTATTTTATATACTATGAGTGAAACGAAGATATATCTAGAATTAGTTAAGATATATGGTTCAAAGAATATTTCAAATGATCCTAATGTACTAGAGAAATATTCAGAAGATTTGAGCTTTTTTCCTAAGAAAGAGCCTAAATACGTAATTTGGCCGAGAAATCGTAATCAAATTCAAAAAACTATAAAATTGGCTAATTCTTTAAACTTCTCTATAATTCCTGTTAGTTCATCCTCAGGTCCTAGGCACCATGGAGATACTATCCCACGAAATAATAAAACTATTATTCTTAATCTCTCCAAATTGAAAAAAATTATTAATATTGATAGGAAAAACAGAGTAGTTATGATTGAACCCGGTGTTAGTTTTGGGGAATTAATACCGCAACTCTATAAAAGAGGATTAAAAATATTAACTCCTCTACACCCTAGAGCTTCTAAATCAGTTCTTACAGCAGCGCTTGAGCGTGAACCTATAACAATTCCCCGTTATATGTGGGATAGTTCTGATCCATTATTATGTACTGAAGTTTTTTTCGGAAATGGTGAATTATTTAGAACTGGAGCAGCAGCAGGTCCAGGGAGTATTAAACAACAAAAAAAGTCAGGACAAGCTCAAGTAAATCCCATGGGACCAACTCAATTCAGTCCATTTAGGATTATACAAGGCGCACAAGGAAGTATTGGAGTTGTAACATGGGCTACACTGAAATTGGAAATATTACCTTCCATTCAAAAAGTATACCATTTTCAATCAAAAAATATCGAAGAACTCTTAGATTTCCAATATGAACTCTTGAAATATCGTTTATGCGATGAATTATTTATTTTAAACAATCTTAATTTAGCGTGTTTAATTAGAGAGGACCCATCTGAAATTTTGACATTAACTAACAGTTTAGCTAAGTGGAATTTAATATTTGTTATATCTGGAAGAGACAAGCTGGCAAGCGATAAAATAGCATATCTTGAAGGCGATATACTTGATATAATAAAAGAGAAAAAACTCAAGATATCAAATAATAAAACTGAAACAAATGAGATTGACATCTTAAACTTTTTAAATCAAGCTGATATAAATCCTTGGAGATTAAGATTGAATGGAGGATACCAAGATATTTTTTTCATATCAAATTATGAAAAAATTTCCGAACTCATAACCTTGGTTGAAAAGCAAATTACTAAAAATTTAGGAATTTATATTCAACCTATTAATCAAGGGACTTCTTATCATTGTGAATTTAATATTTATTATAATCCTAATAACAAAGAAGAAACCTTAGACGTTAAAGAGAAATTCTTGAGAATAAGTATTGATCTAATGAATTCAGGCGCTTTTTTTAATAGACCTTATGGATTATGGGCTAAGGATGTTTATGAAAGACATGAAGACTCAACTCAAAAAGCTTTAAAAAAAGTGAAAAAAATTTTTGATCCTAATAATGTATTAAATCCCGGAGTTCTATGTTTTGACGATTAAATCAGATAAATTTATTAATATTTTTTTTAGTAAAATTTTTAAATTTTTATTATAGAATATTTAAAAATGAATTTAGACCTATTTTCGTTTTCATAAATATTAAATATTTAATTTTTTATTATAAGTGAGAATTAATAATATCAATATCAAAAAAAAGGATTAGGAATGATGAAACCTCTTATTTTTTTAGTAGAAGATGATGAAGTTCTTATAAAGAATTTTAAAATATTCTTTGAAATGAATGACTATGACTTAGCAACCGCTTTGAATGGAAAACAAGGATTAGACGTTCTTTCAAATCTTGAATCCCCCCCAGATATTATAATCAGTGATATTTTAATGCCCGAAATGGATGGATATGAGTTTTATATGAAGGTTTCAGAAAAAACGGAGTGGTCAAGAATTCCATTTTTCTTTCTATCTGGTAAAACAGAACCTGATGATGTAAGATTTGGTAAAATGCTTGGAGCAGATGATTACATTACAAAGCCATTTAGTCCAAAAGATTTATTAGAAAAAATTAAAATAAAAATAAAAGAAAGTAGAGAAATTAGAAAAAGCTCTAAAATACTTGAGGAAAAGCTTAAAGACATATTAAAATTCGAAGAACCATCCCTCGAAACGCTTAGTAGAGCCGATTTTTATTATATCTTTCAAATGAGTTGGGATGATAATAAAGGGCCTGTAATATTAGATTACTTTCCAAAAAATCTAATTCCTTCACTCAATCTTGAAAACCTTACAACTCAACTATATTCTACACTGATAAAAATATATGAATTTGAGCAAGTTCTAGAGAAAAACCAATTTATTATGAGGATTGTAAAAGATTTAATAGACGCGTATGCATTGATAGATAAAATGGAAGATAGCTCGGTAATTGCTCCTAAAAGTGGTAAGGGAACATTTATGGTATGCGCAATAACTCCCAATTTTCATTATCTCAATTCTAAAAGAATTAGGGGACTTCTAACAAAAATAGCTTTTAATATAAAGGCAAAAAAAGAATGGAACATAAAAGAATATTGGGAACAATTATCCCAAATTGTATGAAGTTATCTTTCTCATTTTATTATCTCTTTCTAGGAAAGTGATAAGAATTTAAAGTGCAATATTGAAATTCTGAATAGTTATTGTTTTATTAGATTAAAAATTAATTTATTTCATTGTTAACATTTGTTTTAAATTAGTTACCTTACATAAAAGGGGAGTTTCTACATTATTGAATGAGCAAGAATATAATCAAATGATAAAACGTTGTCTCCGCTGCTCGATATGCAAGTGGATTCCACAGTTACAAATTAAGAGTCAAAAATATGCCACAATTTGCCCTTCGATAGACATGTATAACTTTCATGCATATAGCGCTGGAGGTCGTATAATCATAGCTTTAGCGCTAGAAATGGGAAGATTGAAACCGTCTAAAGATTTAATGGATATTGTATATAAATGCACTGAATGTGGTGCTTGTGCTGTCACTTGTAAATTTTTAAATACATTAGAACCCCTTGAAATTATTGTTAAACTCAGAGAAAAATTGGTTTCTCTAGGATACGGACCAATGCCAGAACAAAAACAATATATTGAATCAATTAAAAACAATAATAACCCGTATAATGAACCTCATGAAAAGAGAATGGGGTGGTTACCTAGTGATATTAAAAACGATCCTGACGCAAAAACCCTCTATTTTGTTGGATGTACATCTTCTTACAGGAGAAAAGAAATAGCAATTGCTAGCGCTCGTGTAATGAATGCTGCGAATTATCCATTTAAAATTCTTAAACAAAAGGAATACTGTTGTGGAAGCCCAATCTTAAGAACCGGAGATAAAAAACCATTTATTGACCAAGTAAACAAAAATATAGATGTTATTGAAAAAGAAGGAATAGAAACTGTCGTTTTTAGTTGTGCTGGATGTTATAACACTTTTAAAGTTGATTATCCCTTAGAAAGAGATTGTAATTTCAAGGTGCTTCATACAACCGAATTATTTAACGAACTTATTGAAAATTCTAAATTAGAATTAGATAATCAAGTCCTTCATACAGTAACTTACCATGATCCTTGTCATTTAGGGCGCAATTCCGAACCATATGAAGAATGGGATGGTGAGGCATTACAAATGATGCCTTTTATATCTATTAATATACCTGAAAAACCTAAGAGAAGTGGAGCAAATGGTATTTATGATTCTCCAAGAAATTTATTAAATAAAATACCAGGGCTTAATTTTATTGAAATGGAAAGAATAAAAGAATATTCCTATTGTTGTGGCGCTGGAGGGGGTGTAAAATCAGCATTTCCAGAATTTGCTCTTAAAACTGCTAAAACTCGGATTGAAGAAGCTGAAGACACAGGAGCGGAAATAATTACCTCTGCATGTCCTTTTTGCTCCACAAATTTAAAGGATGGAATTATTGAAAAAGGTTCTAGTTTAAGTTTTTATGACATAAGCGAATTAATTTTAATGGCACTTTCTTCACAACCTAAATCTGTTAAAGAATTATCAAAGGGGGTTACATAAATGTTTCTGGAGAAAGAAATCTTTAAAGAGTTTGAAGACATTGTTGGCGTGGGTAACATTGATGATGGTGTTGTTATAACCAACGTGTATGCGTATAATTGGTGTATGGAAATTTTTAATTATATGGATGGTAAAGAACCAATTCCTTTTTCCCCTATACCAAAAGCAGTTATTCTCCCTTCATCGACAGAAGAAGTACAAAAAATAGTAAAATTGTGTAATAAATACAGGATACAAATAAAAATCCAATCTACAGGATTAGGACCTTGGAATCAGCCATCTACTGATAATTGTATTATTTTTGACATGCGTAGGATGAATAAAATTATAAAAATTGATGAAAAAAATCTTTATGCTGTAATAGAACCATATGTAAGTGGTGCACAACTACAAGTTGAAACTATGAAATATGATTTAACAATTCACATGCCAGGGGCAGGTCCAATGGTCTCCCCACTAGCTAGTGCTACGAGCATGAATGGTCCGGGTTTTACATCTCCTTGTACAGGCCATAGTGCTAGGAATGTATTAGCTGTAGAATGGGTATTACCAGATGGAGAGGTTATGAAACTAGGATCTTATGGCCTAAAAAACAATTCTGATTGGTTCCATGGAGATGGACCTGGTCCATCATTAAGAGGTATCATGAGAGGCTGGGCGGGCACAAAATCAGGACTTGGAGTTTTTACTAAAGTTGCAGTAAAGTTATTTCCCTATCCATGTAGTACAGATTTCAATGTTAAAGGTAATTCTCCCAATTATGATTTTGATATCCCTGATTTTATGAAATTATATGTTATGGATTGCGGAAATTTCAAGAAACTTGAAGATGTTATGTTGGGAGTGGAAGAAGAAGAAATATCATTCATGTGCAGTTATTTATCAGGTTTTGCGGTGATGGCAATTTTTTCTAATTCAATTGAGAGTTTAATGGATAAAATTCCAATAGGGCAGATGAAAGCTCCGTTGGTTGTAATAATAACAGCCCGTACAAAGCGAGAATTTGCGTATAAACAAAAAGTAATGGATTTCTTACTTAATAATTTTAAAATAGAAAACATTATCGGAAAAATTTACACTCCTAAACCTATATTTTATGCTGAAGCTCTCCGTTCGAATTTAGGACTACATGGTTTTATAGCTACTGGAGGATTTCAGTCTTCTAAAGGAGTGGCAGATACTGCAGCTGTATGTCTTCGAAGCACTAAATCAAACATCCCATTAAAGCAGGAATTTATTAAGAAGGAAGCAATTGCTAATGATTTTGGAGAGGGTACATGGATGACATCTTATGAATCAGGGCATTATTTTCATATGGAATCCCCTACCATGTTTGATCAAACTGAAGAGAGTAGTGTGAAAGGAATGGCTGAATATATGGAAAAAAGCAATCAGTTAGATTTATTAAAACATCTTGGTGCTCCATTCTTCGTAGAAGGTACACGTATGCATGAGCTATTTGGCCCTTATATGTCCAATTATCATATATGGTTGAGAAAAATTAAAGAAACGTTTGACCCAAATAATATATCTGATTCTGGATTTTACATTTCACCACAAAATAAATAAAAAATTAAGTTCAGGAGAAATATCATGGCAGAATCAAATCATGAAAATAAGTTAAGAGGTTTTGCTGTTCTGCTCAATAGTATACTTACACCTCTAAATGAAAACAAGAAGTTTCAAGAAAAATTTAGAAAAGTTGATACTAAAATTCTCTTAAACGCTTCAAACTTAAATTATGCTGCTCTAATTATAATTGATCATGGATTTATAAGAGTTGAGAGTATACCAAATAAACCAAAAGCAAACTTGAAAAAACGAGAGATAGGATGGAAAGCATTTTTAGAAATGGACACACAAACTTTCCTTGCTCTTGCTATGAATAGACTCTCACTAATTGGTATTGCGAAGAAGTGGTTAACCCATAAAGTAAAAATGCGAGGAATTAGAAAATTATTAATTTTATTAAAAGTGTTTAGGTTTTTAACAAGTTATAACGATTAGATTTTATTTATATATAAATATTAAGATATAAGAGAAAGATTTATTATGAGTACAAAAATTAAAGAAGCCTGGTTAGGCCCAGGTCGAAAAGATGGCGAAATTAAGCCTATCCAACCTAAAGATGACGCATTACATATCGATATGAAAAAGAAAGGTACCAGAGAATGGTGGTATTTTGATGCTCGGCTTGAAAATGGATATACAGTCGTAGGGTTTTTTCGAGCAAAACACGAAAGAACTGGTAAAACTGGTGTAGAGATCACGATCTATAAACCCAACGGAGAAAAAACTCAGAAAGTTATCGATTATAATCCTTCTGATTTTAAAGCTTCGCAAGATTTACCAGAGGTGCAAATTGGTAAAAATTATATAAAAGTTGATTATTCTAACAAAGAATTACCAAACTATGAAATTTTCTTAGATGAAGGTGAATATGGGCTTCATCTAAAATATACTGCCTTAGTTCATGGTTGGAAGCCTGGAAACGGATATATTGAATTTGGTAAATCAAATTATTTTGGATGGGTTATAGCTTTACCTCGAGCTGATGTTGAAGGAACTATTAAAGTCGATAATGAAACTATTAAAGTAAAAGGAATTGGATATCACGATCATAACTGGTTAAATTTTAATTTTGCAATGATAATAGATTATTGGTATTGGGGTAGGATATACTCTGATAATTTTACCATTATTTTTGCTTATATTAAATGCAATAAAAGAATGGATAATTACCCAATCCAAGTTCTTATGCTTGCTAAAAACGAAAATGTAATTCTTAGTACAGGAGAATATGAATTGATTCAAGATAATTTTGAATATAATAATAAAACTGGAAATAAATATCCGAAAGTTTTAAAGTTTAAAGTTGGTGATCAACAAGAAATTACTCTTAAAGTTCAAAAAATTATTGATTCTGATAATCTTCTTTATGAATTAGGACCAATTACACGATTCCTAGCAAAAAATATCTTGAAATTAAGACCAGGATATTTCCGATTGAACTCCAAGTTTATCCTCAATATATCTGATGGGGGTAAAACTGTTACAGAGGAAGGGAACACACTTCACGAAATGGTTATCACAAAATAAAAATGAAAATCAGAGTTTAAGAAAGAAACTCCATTCTAGTCTTTCTTTATTTCTCCTCTAAAGCTTTTTTTGGAAATAAGCGTTCTTTTAACTTTGCACTCTGAGTATCCATATCGTAATCGATGAGACCAACTTTTGCTAATTCTTGAACAGCCCTTAAAACAAACGCACCTCTGATTCCAGTAGTGTTCTTTATTTCATCTCTCGACATAGATTCTTTATCACCGTGGAGAATTTTTAATATCCGATAATGGGGCTGTCCTTGCCAAATCTCTGAAACTAAAACAGAATAGATTGATAATAATGCACGAATTCTTTCAAAATTATATTCTGCCTCTTCTGCTTCTTCTGCTGACGTCATGAACTTCTTCAATTCGACTTTTACTTTTTTATATTCATCCAATAATTTCATTTGTTCTTCTGTTAAAGCACCTATTTTTTGATCTCTCTCTTGTTTTTCTAATTCTAATTTTTTGGCTTCATCTTCTAATTTTGCTTTATCTAATTCTAATTGTTTTTTATCAGCTTCTAAACTTGATTTTTCACTTTCTAGTTTAATTTTTTCTTTCGCAAGTACATCTGTTTCTTGTCTAAGTGTAGATTTTTCTTGTTCAAGTTCTGCTAACTCATTTCTGGCTTTCTTTAATACTTCAATAAATTCTTGAAAATGTGTTTCAACACTGCTTAAGGTTTTGTCAATAATATTTAAAGTATTATCTTTTTCAGACATTGGAATCACATTTAATAATATTTATACAATATTTATAAAAATTCATGGTAAGTTTTTAAATTTATACAAAAAGCTTTTCATAAGGAATTTAAGACTGATGAATGAAATAACAAAATTATCTAAAAAAATAAGGTTTAGCACTAGTAGTTTATATTAAAAAAATAAAAAAAATAGAATTCAATTCTGCTTATTTACAAATTTTTTGAAAATTAAATAGAGATAGCTGTTATTCCTTGCGATTCTAGGTATTTTGTTATTTCTTCTAATGGCATGCCAATAAGGTCACATAATTCATTTATTTTGCTCATTAAAGTCTCTGTTTTTTCGGCTAAGTTTGCCGCTTTATATAAGATAGATGCTTGAATATAGCCGTCAATTGCCATTACTAAATTATTTTTTGATTTTTCAACATCATTTGCATTTTTATTAAATTTGTCAGCAGCTTCTGTTAATACCTTAATTTTGAGTTCTTCACTTCCACCTTTTTCATAGTTTTGTATTGAATGTTTAAAAATTTCTAGAGCTAATCTTGGATCTTCCATTTCTTCTGCTTTTTTTCTAAATTGATCACCAGAGTCAATCCAACATGCTTTACTCAATTCACCATCTTCCCCTTGAGATGCATAAAAAGAAGCTTTTGCAAATTGTTGCTCTGCTGAATCAGCATCCTCAGACTTTTTTGCTTCTGCTCTTAAATTTTTTGCAGAATCTATAAACTTCTTATAAGCTTCATTCATGGTTTTTTCGGATTCGGCTTGTTTATCAATTTGAGTATAGATTTCTGAAGCAGATTCATATATTTCTAAAGCTTTAACTGGATCTTCATTTGAATGTGCCTTATCTCTAAATAATTTTGCTGCTTTTGCTAAACAACTAGTACTATTTTTTGGCTTATCATTTTTATTATAACATTCAGCAGCTTGTTTGTAAATGTTAACTGCTTCATCTATATTTTCTTGTTCTAATTCTTTAGCTTTTTTCTCTAAAACTTTACAATCTTCAACCAAATAGATCAACTATTAATTTTTTTGATGTGGATTTATCATAGAATTTATGTAAATTATATCTTAATGTAGTATTTAAACTTTATTTAATAAGTATGGTTAAAAATTTAATCCAAGATTTATTACGTTGTTTATTAAAGATGAATATTACTAAATAATTGCTTATATTAGCGATTTTTCTTTATAAGTTATATTCTAAATTTTATAATTCCTTCTTAAAAATCCATTTACTTCTTTGGTTTTATAACAAGAATCCGCATATACGCACCAAGAAAAGTTTTATTATGAATTAAAGAACAAGGATGAAATTTTATTAATTGAGTAAAATAGTTACCCCAATACCATGATGGATAAAATTCTGATTCATAAACTGCAGTTAATTTAAAATATAGATTTTGTAATAAGGAGTTTTTTGGACGATTATAGTCCGCTATAATAAGATATCCGGTGGGTTTTACAACTCTTACCATTTCATTGAAAGCTTCTAACCGAATCTCTTGTGGCATATCATGTAATCCAAAAGATATAGAGCAAATATCTTTATTAGAATCATCAAAGGGTAGATTAGTTGCATCTCCTTTCATAAATCTCAGGTTTGAAAATTTATTTCTTTTATGGGCTTGTATTAACATTGCTTCCGATAAATCAATACCAGTTATATTATGGCCATTCTTAGTTGCGAATTTTAGAGCGAGACTACCAGTTCCAGTACACAAATCTAAGATTTCCAAGCTTGAACTATTAGGTATAAGATTGGATATATATTTTCTAACACCCTTTATTGCGATTTCAATAAAATTATAAACCTTAGCCCATTTTTCAAAAAAAACTTTATTCTTTTGAATAAATTCTTCTTTATCCATTCTAAATCCCCTTAATTACCTCATTATATAGTTCTTTAAGATATTCTTTAATTTTCACAAAATGATTTTTGCCTGCTTCTGTAATTGAATAATATTTTCTAATTTTTCCTTTTACATTTATTTTTTCTAAAGATAATAAGCCAGAATAAGTCAATCTATTTAACCATGGATATAAAGTCCCATCTGAAATATTATATCCATGCTTAGAAAGCTCTTCTTTTAACCAAGAACCATAAACAGGTTCTTTACTAGCATGATATAATATATGTACTAAGATCGAACCTTTTTGAAATCTTCTTAAAGGATTTATGGATTTCATTATTATATTGGTTTTAAATAATTATGATCAAGAATTCAATAATATTAAAAAGGAATAATTCATATTTAATATTATCGAGAATCGATATCGGAATTCGATATCAAAAAAATTCAATATAAAAACTTAATAATAGAAATACTGCTTGACTTATGTCTGAAATTAATGATTCACATCAAAAGGATACTCAAAAAAAGAGACTAATTTTGGGAGTTTCAGTTCCTGTTTTTATAATGGGGCTTGTCTCTTTTTTTACTGATGTCTCTAGCGAAATGATCCAGAGCATATTACCCTTATTTATTATAGATCTAGTAGAAACGAATCCTACGTTTATTTTAGGTTTAATCGTAGGAATTACAACTGCTCTAGCAAACATTTTAAAAGGAGTATCTGGGTGGATGAGTGATAAAATCAATAAAAGAAAGCCTTTTATAGTAGCAGGATATTCGGTATCTAATCTTTCCAAACCATTCATAGGTTTTAGCCCTTCTTGGGAATTTGTTTTAGGATTAAAAGCAACTGATAGATTTGGTAAAGGTCTTAGAACTTCTTCCAGAGATACACTTATATCTTATTATGCGGTTGAGAAAGGAAAAGCCTTTGGAATGCATCGCGCAATGGATACATTAGGTGCTGTTGTTGGTTCTCTTCTTGCATTTGTATTTTTATTTTGGGCATGGAGTTATTCTAAAATTATATTTTTTTCTATATTTCCAGGATTATGTGCGATAGTATTAATTCTTTTTATCAAGGATGTTGATCCTACTAAATTAGATGAAACAAAGCTGAAATACTATGGTGAACCAAAAGTAGATAAAATTGATAGAAATTTTATTAAACTTATTATAATTCTTGGAGTAATTGAATTTGCTAGTTTAGATATAGTATTCCTTCAAGTCAGATCAAGAGATTTTATTTCCTCTGGATTAATCTTTCTAATACCTGTCTTTTATTTGCTAACAAACTTAGTTTATATGGTTTTGTCACCAGTAATGGGATCCTTATCAGATAAAATTGGACGTAAACCTATAATTGTTAGTGGGTTATCAATTCTTTTACTTTCTACTATATTTTTAGCATTTCCTATTGAATCTTCATTTTTTTCTATTTTTATAATCATAATAATTTATGCTATGTATGGTTTCTATCTAGCGTCAGTAGATCCTATCTCACGGGCGTATATTGCTGATTTAGCGGGTAAAAATAAAAGAGGTAGAGCATACGGTTATTACTATCTCTCCGTAGGACTTATCTCATTAGGTGAATCACTCCTCTTTGGCTTAATATATGATTTATTCTCGTTTGTTTGGGCATTTATCTATATTTCAATTCTATTATCCATATGCATAATTGTCTTTACTGTGACGGATTTTTCGAAAATAATTCAAAAAGAGAAATTATCCATTTAGATTAAATAATCGATATCTGAATTGTGGAATTCTGATAATAGACTCAAAATATTGAATTATTCAGATACCTATTAGAATCATAGTTTTAGGTTTGTAGACCTAATGTCATAATATTTTGACATGTGACAATATCACTTTTCAGGTTGTATACCTCCTAAGAAAGTCTAATATTTTCTAATATCTTGATATATTGGAAAAATCAATTTTTTCATAGTATCTCAAAATTTTAGAAAATTGTATTTTTAAAAAATACCATGATTAAGATTTATATTCAAGATTTTGGTATTTTAATTCAGTAATAATTTATTAATAAAACTGTAAATAAAAACAGGAATAATTGAAGTAAATACGTCTGTAATATCAAGTTTTTAGAGAAGAGAGATTCAATAAAAGGAAATTGAATTGTATGATTCTGAATATTAATCAATTTATTAAAATGTGTTTATGCTTGTTTTTTTATCACGTTTCTTATTTCGTTTCCATTTTCCTATTGAAGAATGCAGAATCTTCTCCTAGAAGTATTGCTTCTAGGAGAATTCTTCAATTTTTAGGTTTACCTACACAATCTAGAATCACAATTTTTTGACATATAGGAATAATATAAAAAATCCTAATATTTCTCTAATATCTTGAAATATTGGAAAAATCAAATTTTTCATATTATCTCGAAATTTTGGAAAATTAGATTTACTTAAACTATTGAAATAAAACTTTAAATAGGAGATAATCGTGTTTTAATTAAACCATAATTTAGATTTAAAAATTAAGTAAAAAATAACAAGTTTTTTACTTCTAAAAAACGATAAAATTAACAAAAAAAATTTAAAGTGAAATTTTTATGGAAATGGAGAAAAAAAATTTAGCAATAATAATTTTAGCCGTTGTTCTTGCCGCTTCTGGTGTTGGAAATATTATTCTTGGGATAAGCGCAGGTGCTGTGAAGGCACCAGAAAAGAAAAATGTACTCAGAGACGCTGATCCAGAATCTGGGGGTCCTGCAGTTTTGGATCCCGTCGACTCATGGGATAGTGTATCAAATGATGTGATAAGACACATTTGTGATAATTTATGGTATTATGACCTATATGATCCTGATTTTGCTCTTGAAATGCGATTAGCAGCTGAATATCCCTCCTGGAATGCTGATATGACAGAATTAACTGTTATTCTAAAAGAAGATGTGTATTTCCATGACGGTACTTTATTCACTGCAGAGGCTATTAAATTCACCTTTGACCGAATTACTTATTTTATTAATGTGACTGGAACCTTAGATCCAGATACATCTCATCTGGCAGATCCGTCAAGCTTATTTTTCGATATGAAAGGTAACCCCATTCTTAACAAAACTGTGATTAATAGTGATTATAGCGTAACTTTCGTTTTAAATAAGCCAAATGGTATTTTTATACCTTTATTATCCTATGATGCGTGCGCAATTTTATCTTCCGAATCTACTTCCGCAACAGAATATTTAGAACTTGGAACTGATATCTTAGTAGGAACTGGTCCTTTCGAATTTGTACATTACATAGCAGGTGAAGAACTAAAATTTAAACGTTTTGATTTGTATTGGGGACCCGCAACTTATTGGGAAGAAGTAATTTGGGTGTATTACCCCGATACACTGACCGCAAACAATGCTATGTTAGGTAAAGAGGTTGATTACCTTGGAAATCCTTTAACATCTCTTATTCCGACATTTCAAGCTGATTCAGATATGACATTTGTAAATTTGAATACAAGTACTATTTATCGATACTGGGGAATCAATAATAGAAAGATCAACAACATAAATGTAAGAAAAGCTATTGCGTATGCATATAATTATACCTATTATATCGAAGTAATTCGTCTAGGTTTTATGATTCGAGCTCATCAATTCTTACCACCAGGATTCCCATACTATGATGCCTCATTTAAAGCTCCACACTATGATACAGCAATCGCAAGACAAGCAATGTTAGATGCTTGTGCTGAGTTGGGTTTAGATGCGGGTGGCCTTACCGCTGCCGCTGTTGGTGCGAGTGCCACTAATGATGCTAATTGGGCTGCAAAAAACTTTTTTTCATATAAAGTATTAGAACATGAAGGATGGTCCACCGGAATAGAAATGAATATGGCATTTGCTAATGATCTGGACAGAATTGGTATTACTCTTACACCCGATATTATGGACTGGGAGACCTACATAGATGTATCGACACATAATGAAGATAGACTTGAATTATTCCATACTGGATGGGGTCCGGATTATTTAGACCCATTCAACATGATTGAGCCATTATTGAATAATATGTCTAGCGCTAATCACCTTCAACTCCAAGATGATAAAATTATGGGTTGGTTAGTAGAATATGAAGAGACAGATCCATTGGATACTGCTACCAGAGCTGATTTACTCTATAAGATCCAAAACAGAGCACTCAATGAACTCTACGTTGAATTAGCCGTTGCTAATGATATGGTAATGATCGTACATGATGCAAGGCTGCAAGAAGTTTGTTATAACGTTCAGGATAATTATTGGATTAGAGATTGCTACTTTGCACCAAGCTAAACAACAGGTTAGTAAAATTAAAAAATTTAGAAATCTTAATAAATCTTTTTTTTTTTTTAACATTTTAGTTATATTGTAGTTTAATTAGTGATTCTTTTATCGTTTATTTTTCCTGGAGAGAAGACCGATATAAAGATTGTGTAAATCTTGAATGAGATATCGCATTAATTATGATGTTAAGATTAAATAAAAAGTAAATATCTTTTTAAAGTAATTAATTTTGTGTCCATAAGTGAGCTAGATATATCAGAACCTCAGCTGCTTTTTGTAAAGCTAAAGTCGGGATAAACTCTTTTCTAGAGTGAAACAGCTGACCTCCAGTAAAGATATTTGGCGTCGGAATTCCTTTAGCACTTAATCTGGCACCATCTGTGCCTCCTCTAATGGAATGAATTTTAACTTCTAATCCAGACTTCTCGATTGCTTGTTTAGCTAAGTCAATAACTTTTGTCTTTTTCTCTAAGTAGGTAAACATATTTTGATATTGATGTTTAAGATCAATTTCAATTTTTAATCCAGGATAACGAATCTCATAAACTTTCTTTAAATTTATTATATAATCCCTACGTCTTTGGTTATTTTCTTCCAGAAAATCCCTAATTAGCATTCTTGATGTAGCTTCTTCTGCAGTTCCTTGTAATTTTGTTAAATGGAAAAAACCTTCTCTTTCCTCAGTATGTTCAGGCGATTCAGATTCGGGAAGCTCACTAAAAAACCTACTCGCAATCTGTATTGCATTGATCATTTTATTCTTGGCATGTCCTGGATGAACATTTAAACCAATAAATTTAATTTGAGCTAACCAAGCATCAAAACATTCGAATTCTAGTTCACCCATTTCACCGCCATCTACAGTATAACATATTTTGGGAAGCTTTTTTAAATCGGCTTTATCAATTCCTAATCCAATCTCTTCATCTGTGGTAAAACAAATCAGTATTGGTCCATGTATTAATTTTTCAAACTTTTTCCATGCTGCACACGCAGCCATTATTTCAGCAACACCTGCTTTATCATCTGCCCCCAATAATGTATCTCCTTCAGAGGTGATTATATCAAGACCTAAATATTCTTCTAAATTCGGAGAATCCTCAGAAGTTAACAATAATTCTTTAACTTGGGGATATTTTATATCTTTTCCATCATAATTTCTATGAATTATCGGTTTTACATCCTTTCCACTAACTGCGGGTGCGGTATCCACATGAGCTAATAAACCAATAGGTTTTACATTTTCAAAGCCTTTACTTGGTGGAAGATATGCATAAACAAATCCATATTCATCATGAATGATATCTTCAAGATGTAATTCTTTTAATTCTTCAACTAACAACTTTCCAAGATCTAATTGGATTTTTGTTGAGGGAACAGTTTCTACACTCTCATCTGAAGTAGTCCAAACTTTTACATATCTCAAAAATCGTTCTAAAGCATCATTTAGTAAAAATTCCTGTATGTCTTTTGTAAGTTCCATATCAATGAAAATTAATCTTAAATTTTAAAGTTAAATAATCTTTCAAAAAAATATGAATTTTCATCGTCCTTTGAATTTTGGGTCTCTTTTTTTCAAAAAAGATTTCATTCCCTCTCCAAAATCTATTGTTCTTATATTTTTACAATACAATCTAAATTCATTTTGTAATGATGGAAATAATTCATTAAATTGTGAGAAATTAAGCATAGTTTTATTATATCCAAGGCATTTTGTTGGCATCTCTGCGATTTTTCCTACAAATTTTAATGATTTTTCTTTAAATTCCTTTAGTGGGTAAACTTTGGTTACTAACCCAATCTCCAGAGCTTCTTGTGCACTTAGATGACGCCCAGTTAAAATTATCTCTGTTGCTCTTCCAAAACCTACAATTCTAGGCAGAAACCAACTTGCTCCACTTAAAACACAATGGGCTCTTGTAGTACGATGATCTCCAATCTTCAAATTATCCGCGGCTAATCGAAAATCACAAGCAAGAGCAACATCAAATCCAGCTCCTAAACAGTATCCATGTAATAATGCTACAACTGGCTTTTGTATTTCTCGTATTAACCGTACTACTTTATGATGTGGTACTCTTGAACCATCCTCTAAGGGTGCAAATTTAACACCTTCTGGCCCCATACTTCTCATGTCATCACCAGAACAGAAATTTTCACCACTTCCTTCAATTATAATTACTCGAATTGTCTTTTCTTTCTTAACAAATTCCAACACGTTTACTATTTCCATTAATAATGGATATTGTAATGCATTAAGTTTTTCCGGACGGTTAAATGTAATAGAACTAATTCCATCTTCAATTTTATGTAATATGTATTTAAAATTCTCTTCTAAAATCATCAATCTCTCCCGATTAATAAACAGATTTTTTATTATATTATAAACCTATGAACTATTAATTAAAAATATATAAATGAGTTTAAAAAATAAAAAAGTTGATTAAAAAAAAGTTACCAAATTTCGAATTTTTCGTCAAGTTTAGATGTAAATACAAGCAGGTAAGGAAATAATAAATCCCATACGCTTGTTAGAGAATTAAGCAAAATTACTACTACAATCCAGTATTCTAATCCTTCTGAGCCGTAGAAAGACAAATAAACAATAATATTTAAAATCACCATTACAACTACTCTAAGAACTACTCCTAGTGCACCATATAGTATATAAGTTTTAGGTTCTTTTAATTTTTGGCTCATTCTCTCTCCTTTTTTATGTTTAAATATATATAATAAGAGTATTGGAACTATTATTAAAGAAAACGTCGCAGAAAACTTCATTAGAGGACCAATTGGTGTAAATGGGTCAAATGGAAAAAGGACCACCATTCCAATTATAGAACATAAAATCCCTGCTAAAGGACCAAATATTAGAAAACATGTAACCCATATAATTGAAACCGGATCAAAATAAGCAAATCCTTCGGGAGTTCTAGGTAAATATGGGACCACATAGAGCGAAAAAACCAGAGATAGTGCACCAAAAATGGCAGCTCCCACAATTTGGATGGTAAAGCGGGTTTTTTTAGATAAAAAAGTTTCAACCTCTTCAACAACTTCAGTATCAGACATTTTTACTACTTAAGAACTTGTGTTTTATTTTATTATAGTATATTCTTAGATAAGGTGTGTTTGACTATTTAAAATATTTTGGGTAAAATATAATTAATAATCTAAACTTACTAAAGAGATTATAAACAGAATAGCATGAAATAAATTGAAAATTGATTAATTATTTTGAATATCTAATTAATTTAAATAATATTTTTAATGTATTTTAATCTTAACCTTATATTTTTTAACTATCTATCTACTCATTTTTGGAGATTAAATTATTTTAATATTTTTTTTTCTTTTGGATCTAAATCTAGCCAATCGCTTACATTTTTAAGTTGCTTTCTTGAAGCTCCACATAAAATCTTCAAAAATGGAAGAAAATCTTGAATGAAATCTATCTGAGAAATTTCATATTTTCTTTTGAGTTTCTCTACAAATTCTTTTTCAACATTTGTCAAAGAAAAATAAGTTCCGGAAGTATATCTAGGGAATACTACTCTCTGGAATCCCTTTGAAACAGGTGTTTCTCTTCTGGAGAGAGCAACTCCCCCGGCAAAAAGGTCAAAAAAATAAGGTAATAACCCCCAATATTGAGTAGTTCGAATTCTTCCAAAAATTTCATCCGCTATGGAAAGGCTTTCAAAAGCGTCGGTAAGTTCTCTATTAGATTTTATGAACGTAAGAAGATTTTCATTTATCCATTTGTATAAGAAATTATAATCCACATCAGATTTATTAGTTAAATTTCGAGCTTCCCTTAGAGAAGAAACCTGAAATAAATCTCTAATTAATGAAAATATCTCTTCTAAATTATCACGATGGAGACTTAGAATTAATTCCTTATGATCTCCTTCTATATTTCCTTGCGTAATTCCTTGGATATCATTAATTATACCTCTTAAATCACCATTATTCTTATCAACAATTAATTCTAAATCCTCTTCTTTAAGATTAGTGATGTTTTCTTTCTTTAGAATGTTTTTAGCAATCTTTATTACTTCATTTTTAGGTAAAGGATGAACTTCATATCTTCGAATTTTATTATAAATAGGTTGTAGATTTGTTTTGTATTCGTTAGAACACATTATAATGGGGAACTGTGTATTCTGAATTAATTCAATCACGGTAGGAATCGCTCCCCTATCTTGAACTCCATAGATTCCATCAATCTCATCAATTAAGATTAATTTCTCTTTTGATTGGGCAATATAATCCATAATTCCACGAGTTTTTGTTGTTTCCTTCAATCTTTTTTCTATTGTAGCCTTTGTTCGTGTATCAGATGCATTTGTTTCTATTACTTCCATATTGAAATCATTAGCTAAGGCATAAACGATTGAAGTTTTACCGATGCCTGGGGGACCTTCTAATAAAACAGCGGCTTTTTCATTAGGAATCTTAAATTCATCTTTTCTTTCCTTATCGATAACAGTTCTATTAAATTCTCGAATCTGCTTGTTTTTTTTATTAACTTTTCTCCTTTCCTCAAAAAAACTTTCAATGAAATTGGTCAATTCTTCAGTTAATTTTACCCTCTGACCACGCATCCTTGCAGTGGGTAAAGCCATTTCTTTAATACTTTTTGGACGGTATTTCTCGACCCAGGGAATCTTAGTTTTTACTTTTGACAAGTTATTATCTCCTCACATGTATTCTGAAAATAGACAAATCTTTGATAAAAGAGCAGATACTTGAATATCATTATCTCTACCATCAAGGGCTCTGAAATCAGAATCTGCAATGAAATTCATTAATTTACTCCGTACAAATTTGCTTAAAGGTAACTTATTTAGTTCATCAATCATTATTTTGAAAAATTCATGAATATCATACTTATAATTAGAAAGGATTTTCCGTGCTAATTCTCGAACTTTTGGAAAATCTCCTTTGAAAGCAACCATTAAAAGACTCCTTATGAGTTCATTACGGAATTTTTGAGAGTATTCATATAATTCTTCCATATCAATTACCTTTCCTGAAATGCTACTTAACTGCAAAAGGTCTATAGCACGAGATATTTTTCCTTCAGAAATCTTATATAAAACTTCAATTGCTCCATCAGAGATCTCTAAAGATTCTTGTGTAGCAATTTGTGTTATTAATTCTTTAAAATCGTTATACTTTGCAGGAGATATTAATACAATTTGACATCTACTAACAATGGGATTAATTATACTTGAAATTTTAGTGGTGATTAGAATCATCCTACAATTTCTACCATATATTTCCATTAATCTCCTAAAACCTTGTTGGTTTTGACCTAATGCTTCAAAATTTTTTATTATTAAAATTTTAAAAGGAGCACCTCCTAACACTTTCAATTGAACAAAAGGCTTTACTCTTGCTTGAATAAAAGCGGGAGTTGTTATTCTTCTTCCAGCGACACTTCCTATTTTACTTGTAGAAACATACGCTTCAGATCGTGCTTTCTTTCTCTCTTCTTGACTTAGTGGTACATTAGCATAAACCAATTTAAAATTTGCATCATAATTTTTTTTAAGAAACTCTTTTGAAAATAATTGGGTAATTAAAGTCTTTCCTATACCTTTAACTCCTACAAATAACATATGTGGAAAATTCTGTTGTTGAATTATGTGCTTTAAGGTTTCCTTAACCTTTTTTCTTCCACAAATTTGGTCTAAATTTTTTGGATGGTATTTGATTCTCCAAATAGGTATTTCTTCTTCCACGTTTAATTACCCTTTGTTTAAAATTATTTTGAATGATTAGTTAAGATTCAATATTTTCAATTAACAGTGCTAAAAGTGCTGAAATCTGAATTATTTCATCTGCTCCCTGACTTATTCGATAATCTATCTCCCCAATGAAAGCTATTAATTCAATAATTTTTACAGGGTTAATATTAAATGATGGTAAAATTTCTGATATTTGTCTTATGAAATTACGACTGTCAAAAGTGTCGATGGATTGAATTATTTCTCTAGATTTATTAAAATCTTTATTTTGTATTGTTATATTTAAATGTTCCAAGGTTTCTACATCTAAAAATCCTGAAATTTTAAAAACTTCATTTATGTCTAAATTTTCCAGGAGATCAAGAGCAACAGCCATTTGAAGGGCATTTATCGCTTTCCGTAAATCCCCCCCTGAGATAAAATATAATTGATCAAAAAATTCTTCTTTCTTCTCAGGAGGAATTTTCAATTTCTCTTCTTCGCTAATATGTTTTAATCTTTCTATAATCTTCTCCTTTGGCAAACTTACAAACCTAAATACAGCGCATCTTGAAATAATTGGATCTATTATCCTATTTATATAATTACATAAAAGAATGAACTTTACGCTAGTAGATGTTTTTTCAATAATTCTTCTAAGTGCTTGTTGGACTTGTCCTGGTATGTTATCTGCTTCATCCAAAATAACAAATTTTAAGGACCCATCCTTTACTAGATTTTGATTAACGAAATTCTTTAAAACTTTTCTCACAAAATCAATTCTTACAGTATCAGAGGCATTTAATTCTAAAAGATTTGTATATAACTCCTCCTCTTTAAGAAAATGTCGTGCTATTATTAAGGCAGTACTGGTTTTTCCAGTTCCTGCAGGACCTGTAAAAATCAAGTGAGGTATATTAGTGTTCTTTACGAATTTTTTAAGATTATTAATAGCAATACTTTGACTTACAATATCAGAAAATGTCTGTGGGCGATATTTCTCGACCCACGGGATTTCTAAACTCATCTTCTCAAATTATTCTTTATTCTCTTTGCTTTCTTTGGTTAAGTCTAACTCTAAGACTTCATACACTTTTTTGAAGTTCATTTTCTCATATAGCTTTGCAGCTTCTACTGCTCTTTTCTTAATATTTACCCTAACTTTCTCCACTTTAATTTTTTTCAAATGTTCCATTGCTTTTTCTAATAAAAGAGTCCCCACTCCTTTCTTGCGATACGGCTCTTTTAAATAGAACTGCTTAATAGAACCTTCAGATAAGCCAAAAGGGTCAATTCTAAGTTCCGCGATAATCATTCCCACAAAATCATCAGAATCTTCATCTACAGCTATCAATATTCCATGACGTTGAAGAGGATCATAAAGACGACGCCGAATTCCCCAATCAAAGCGTTTTGGATCGAATTTTTGCCCCAATCCTTCAACCAATTGTTTTGTTAAATCTCTTAAATCATTAATATGTTCAGGACTAGCGACTTGTACTTTTATATTAAAACTTATCACCACACTATCGTGAATGTCATATACTTTCTTATTAACATAATTATTGCCATTTTAAAATTTAAATCTTCTTGACTTGAAATTAATAAAATAACAAATGAGATGTTAATGAATATAGCTTTTAATTAAAACAATAGCATTTTAAAAAAATTAAAATAAAATTAACATTATTAAATAAAGATGTTAAAAGTGGCGAGCAGATGTACCATCCCAAGCTGTAACATCTTTATTTACCCATCCACATTTAGGACATTTATCTGGAAGCTCCCAATTCTCTAAAGCTGGATGGATTCGACAATATAAACCTCCACAACTCTCACAAACCAGATATTTTGCTCCACATCCAGCACACATTTTCAGCTGACCTTGCTCTACAAAAGGAAAAGCTCTTCTCATCCACTCATCGTGGGCTAAAGAAAATTGATCTTTTCCACAAGCTTGACAGTGAACACCGTCTCCATCTGACATTTTTCTAATTCAGCTCTAATTTTTGATTATTTTTTGAATTTGATATTTTCTTTCTTATTATATAAGTTTAATCTGATTAAATTTTATACTTTTTCTATGTAGTAATATTAAATTAATAATAAATCTACAAATTAAACATTTTCTTAAAAGTAAAAATTCAATGAAATTATATTTAAAGTCGAATATTGATCTATTTGCTTCTGTAGATTTCTAATACGATAAATCAAAGAAATTTTCAGATAATATTCTTAATTATGAGGAGGAACTCCAAAAGAAACTTACATATTTTAAAGAAAATCAAATTAAAATTCTAATTTTTTAGTAACTCCGTTCTTTCGTACTTCAGGGTTGACATTTTCCATTACTCCAATAAGCTGGAAAGTCTTATCATCATTAAGAGCTTCTCCAAATTTTATTAGGATTTCTTTATTCCCAACAAATAAACCTTTTCTTTTTAGAGGTTTTCCATCGATTAAAGGATTGATCTCTAAAAATAATAATGCTGGTCTTGTTTTTGTCGCAGGAACTTTCACTACCATTACTCCTTCTATAGGAGTCTCCATTTTTTCCCAATCTTTTCCATTCTTAAGATGTTCTTTTAATTCTTCTTCAATCTTTGCCATTTTGATTCAATCTCAATTTTTTAAGCTTTACTTTTTTTTCATCTATATGTTACATGTTACATATAATACTAATATAAAAATTTTTGGATTGAAATAAAATCTTATCGACCCTTAAAAGTTTAAAAAATTGATTGTTTATTTAAGATTAGTATTAATTTTTTTCAAATTATTACTCAGAGATATCACAACATTCTGTCGGATTTCTTGGGGTTGATTTCCACTAAACCTTTATATATATCACTGAGGTATATATAAATATCAATTTAATTATAAAATTTGATGTTTGAGATGAAATTAATATCAGTTAATTTGCCAGAATCTTATTTGAAAGTCTTAGAGATACTTGTAGTTGATGGAAAATTTCCCAATAGGTCAGAAGCCATAAGAGTAGCTATAAGAGACTTGATTAAAACAGAATATTTAATAGAAGAATCTGTAAATAAGAATATTACTCCTAGTATAATTGAATCTGAAATAGAAAATGAAATTCAAGAAAATTTACTAAATTAAAATTATTTTTTTTATTCTTATTTAAAAAAAGTTATGTAAAAGAAACATTATTTATTACTCACGTTTACCCAACAAAGCTAAGACCTTTTTCCTTCTTTCCTCTCGTCTAATTGCAATCCGTTTTCTGAGTATTTCCATTTCGTCTTCTGGGGTTTCTTCTTTTGCTTTTATTACTTCCTTTAATGGTTTTTTACTAACTTTACTTCTGAATTCTGTGATTTTTTTATTAATTTTTTCAATGATTTTCTTTCCTAATTTTAGTTCTTTGAGTTTAAATTTAGCTTCACTTAATTCAGAAATGGCTTTCATGAACCGATTATCCGTAGCAGATACTTGAGCTTCATCTAATGCTTTATATGCCGCAATAAAATTTCCACTCTGAGATTCTTTAATATCTACATCTACGGTTATCAATGGAATTTCTGCTTCAGCTTTTAAATTATTGATTTGTTCATTAATTCTCTCAATTTCATCATGTTTTTCTAATTTCATCAATCTTTGGATCTCTTCTCGCATAATTAGAATCCCCTCATTATATCTGGAACTATCAAATAACTTATTTGCTTTATCCAATTTAATGGATATCTTTCTATCAAGTTCTCTCTTAGCCTCTTCTTTTCTTTCTTCTTTTCTTCTTTTCTCAAGTTCTTTACGTTCTCTTTTTGCTTCCTCTTTTAAAAGTACTATTTGCTTTTCTTCTTCAACTTTTTTAATTTTTATATCTTCCAAAATCTCAGCTTGTTTCTGTTCTCTTTTAAGCTTAAACAGAAGTTCATTATTTATGCGTGAAACTTCTCGTTGCCAAGCTATTTTTTGGAATAATTCTCGAGCAACTATAAATTTATCGTAAGCTTCCGGAAATTTACCATTATTCATTAATACAGTACCTTCTTCTAAAAGATCATATGCTTCTTCTGATGTTTGCCTTTCTTGTTCTTTCTCTCTCTGGATTTTTAGAAACTCTTTTCTCTTCTCTTCTTGTTGTCGCTTTCTTATCAATTGAGCCTCAGCTAATTTTTCTTCTAGTTTTTCTTCTATTAGAATTTTTTTAACTTTTCTTTCTTCAAGCTCCTTTTGTTCAAGTTCAAAAGCTTTTTTCTTACTATTAATCATGACAACTGAATCTCGAACCATTTTAATTCCTTCTTCCCATTTTATATCAATGAAAATTTTTTCACTCTCTTTATAAGATTCTATGGATTTATCAAAATTATTTTGTCTTAATTCACGTTTAGCTTGATCCATTAAGCGAAAAGCTTTATCTTTTTGAGTTTCAAATTGAGCTACTCGTTCTTTTCTTAAATGCAGAGATTCTTTTCTCTTTTGTAACAATTTTTCTTGTTCTTGTCTTGCTTGTTCTAACAATCGTTGTTGAATCTTTAATTCTTCTTCTCTTTTTTTAACCTTTTCTGCTTCTAAAACACGCATTTTTTTATCTTGCGCTAATTTTTCTCTATAAAATTTAATAGTATCTATTAACTTAGCTGATTCTTCTTTCCAATTAATCTCTTCAAAACGCTTACGTGCATCTCGATAGATATTAATAATTTTCTCATAAGGTGCTTCATAATCAAAAACACCAGATTTTACCTTTAATTCATATTCTTGAGCAATTTTCTCAGCCTCTTGAATCATATCAAAGATTTCTGCAGTAGTCTCGTCAGCTTGCTTTTGTTTTTCTTCAAATTCTGATAGTCTCTTTTGTCTCTCTAAAAACTCTTTTTCAGTATTTATTTTAACGGATTCTAAACCAATCTCTGATTTCTCTAATTTCTTTTGTTCGATTGCTCTTAACTTATCATCTTTTTCTTTTTTATCCTTATAAAATTTTATAGTATTAATTAATCGGTTTGATTCGTCATTCCATCCTATTTTTTTGAATAATTCTCTAGCCTCTTCATAATTTGAAACTGCTTTATCATATGGATTTTCATATATTAAAATATCTTTCCTAATACTTAGTTCATAACTTTTAACTGTTTTTTCTGCTTCATCAATAAGATTCATTGCCTTCTCTAATAGGATATCTTTTTCTTTATCTTCAGCTTCAAGTTCTTTGATTTTTTCTGGTTTAGCAGGTTTAATTTCTCTTATACCGACTTTATGCATATCTTCAAGATCTTTTTCTCTTTGAGCTTTTTGAGTTTCCACTTCCAATAGTTTTTCATGTTTCTCCAATTTTCCTTGATAAATTTTAATTTGGTTTTTATAAAT
>JAUWHL010000305.1 GCA_030605895.1 Promethearchaeota archaeon
AAATGATCCAGCACTACAAGAAGTTCATTATGCTCGTTTAAAAATACATAATCAAACAAAGGGATTGTCAGAAGAGAAATATATCGAGTTTATTAAGGCAAAAGCAAAGGAAATAATTGAACTCGAAACAGATTAATTAAAAAAAAAAAAAAATTTTCTCTAATTAACCTTTATATAAATTATTCTTTTGATATCACTCCATTTAGGCTAGTCACAGCAATTATAAATGAAGATGTTTTTTTTAGTCCTAAAAAACTTTTAAAAAAATATAAATAAAAAACTAAAAAATTTTGTATCCTTTTTTCTTATTCAATTCTTTCTATAATTGTTTTTAACTGTAGAATATTTTTTGCTTTACTTAAATCACGTCTAACAGATGGAGAATTTCTAATATTTTTGGTTAACCATATTGCATTTCTTTTTAACTCTTTAAACTTAATTTCTTCATTACTGATTGGATTTGAAATTCCATTGAGATATTCGTCAATAAAATCCTCGTAAATCTTAATGTATTTTCTAAATAAGGCAAAATCCTTTTTAAATGGAATTTCTTTACCTTTTGTGAAATATTCATGGATTTGATTAAATATTTCTGGATTTCCTATGGATTCTCTACCAATCATTAAGGCATCAACATTTGTATAATCTATAAAATGTTTAGCGCTAATGGGATTGATGATGTCTCCATTTCCAACTAAAGGAATTGTTAAATTTTCTTTTAACTTCTTCACAGTGTTTAAATCTAAAGCTTCTTCTTGAAAGTTACTTTTAACAGTACGCGCATGAATTATTACAAAATCAATTCCAGAATCATTTACTATTTTTGCCATCTCTTTAATATTAACTGAGTTTTCAAAGCCCGTTCTAATCTTAAGTGAAACCGGTTTAGCGGAGTATTTTACTGCAACTTTAACTAATATCTTTAATGTATTTAAATCCTTCATTAAATATCCCCCCTCTTTGGCTTTAATTGCCCTTTTAGATGGGCATCCTGCATTTAAATCTAATATATCAAACTTATAGCTTTCAAGGTAATCTATGGACTTTTTCAATGCTTCTGGATCAGAGCCAATTAGCTGTATACTTATAGGATTTTCTTGTTCTATTTTATATAAATCTTTTTCTATAGATTTTGGACGATTTTCAATCTTTTTAGTGTATAACATTGGAACATAAACTAAACCAATATTAAAAAAATATCTACAAAATCTTCTAAAGGGGCTTGTGGATACATTTAGCATTGGAGCTAAAAGATATCGATTTTTCAAATTAAGTGATCCTAATTTCATACGCTTTATTTAAGGCTCTTAACTTCAACTTACAAAATAAAATCATGAAGTTTTTTTATTAATTGCAATTAACTATAATTAAATAATTCTATTATATACAATAAATATAATGTTTGATATCCTCAAAGAATTTAAGTTTGAAAAAGTTCCTCGTAAAATTGCATATTTCGATAAAGAACCATTAAATCTAAGTAATGAGCTCACTTTTTTTCATAATAAAAACAAGTTTAGAAAATACTTAACTCAACTTCAGTATTTAATTAAATCATATACTAACACACCTTTACAAGCTGCTGGTATAAGAGATTCATATTTAAAGGAAGAATTTTCAGAAAAGTTCCTAATTGTGCTCCTTTCTACTTCAGAAACTATAAAAAAGACTAATGAGATTATTGAACCTCGTTCTGATATGGAATTAAATAATGGTTGCTTTTATCTGGAAGTAGATACAAACTTTATGCTTCTTTTATCAAGAGATATGGAAGGACTGATTTTAGGGGTTAATACTATGGAAATAATTTTAAAACAAATCATGGAAGACTATATGAATCAAAAGCAATTTGATGATTACATAAAAATTTGTACTTTTGAATTAATTGATTGTATTAAATCAGTCTAAATGAAAAAATTAGAAAAAGTAAGAAGAAAGACTAATTATTTAAAATATTTCCATGGGTGTTGTCTTCTTAACCCATAAGCCTTTTCAGCATATTCTTCAATCATTCTATGTGTATTAAAGTGTGCTGCTAAAGAAATAGCATTTTTTTGGCGGAAAATCCACTCATCGTGATCCATATAAGTTGGGATTATCTTATTTTCTAAAGTCTCATAAACTACGTTGGAATCAATATCCCAACTATTTGAAACTCCCGGGTCATCTGGGTTTGAATCATCAGGACCAATAGCCCAACCAGCAAGTCTATTCCTTTTATAACCTTCTAACCACCACCCATCTTGAACACTGAAATTCAGAACACCATTTAGAGAAGCTTTCATACCACTTGTACCACTTGCTTCACGATATCTATTAGGAGTGTTAAGCCAAATATCTACTCCAGATACAAGCATATGAGAGAGATCCATGTTATAATTTTCCATGACAACAACCTTCACGCCATAATTATCATATAGATATTCACCGGATTCATGGATCTTCTTGATATATTCTTTTCCCATTTGATCTTTGGGATGAGCTTTTCCTGCGAAAATAAATTGAATATTATTCTTACATATTTTCCCTAATCTATCAATATCATGAAATATGAGAATTGCTCTCTTGTAAGTTGCAAAACGTCTGGCAAACCCAATAGTAATTAATTCTTCATCAAGTAAATTCCAACTATGGCCTTTTTGATAATTAATAAGATTGAATTTATTTTCAATGTGGGCATCAAAAATATCTAAATCATCTAATTCAATAGAATTTTCTAAAACTATAGGATTTGATCTCCAATTAGGCCATTTTCTCGCAAAAATTTTCCTAATAGGTTTTGATACCCAGAAAGATAAATGAACTCCATTAGTTATGTAATCTATCTCATATTGAGGAAACATTTTTTTTGAGATATCTCCGTGTTTTTTAGCAACGGCATTTCTATATCTGGAAAGAGCCATACCTAAAAATGTCATATTGAATTCGCCATTATCATCTGCAAGTTTGCTAATTTCTGAGGGCATCCTTTTTTCGAAAACTTTCGAGACTAAATCCTGCTTAAATCGGTCATGCCCTGCTGGTACAGGAGTGTGGGTTGTGAAAGCAACTTTTTCCTTAACTTTTTCAATACTTCCCAATTCATTATACAATTCTAAAGTTGCAAAAGAGCCGTGTCCTTCATTAAGGTGATATGTTTCAATGTTATTAAAGCCCAGTGATTTCAGAAGTTTTACGCCTCCTATTCCTAAAATCATTTCTTGAACGATTCTATTCCAACGACTTGTGCTATCATATAGAGAGCCAGTCATTTTTTTCATCCAATCTTCATTTCCCGGAATGTCTGTAGTTAAAAGATAAATCGGAAGAATATGCCCAGATCGACCGATTACTCGATAAAGCCATGCGCTTACAAGAACATCTTTGTTCTCAATTTTTATGGTGATTGGTTTTGCTACTTTTTCAAACTCATAGTAAAAATTCCAAGCAATTTCTTTTTCTTTTTGTTCACCGAATTCATTATAAAATTGATAAAAATATCCTGAACTATAACATAAACAAATTCCCACCATAGGTATTTCTAAATCTGCAGCTGATCGAACTGTGTCTCCTGATAATACACCGAGGCCCCCACTATACGTAGGAATATTAGAATCGACTGCAATCTCCATAGAAATATACGCAACATTAGTGTTTGACTTTAAATCTTCATCGATTTCCATTTTTCTTCACTTTTTGGACTTTATTTCGCTAATTTTATAGATATAAAGAATTTTATATATTACTTTTAAAATCCATAGTTTAAAATCTTATCTTAAAAAATACATAGAATACTACAGTTAGTAAAAAAAAAGAGTATATAAAAAATGTAAATAAAAAATAAAAAAAATTTAGATTTTTAGGGGGTCTCCACCTTCTTCTAAGATTTCTACTTTAATACTTGGATCCTTTTTCTCAAGCAATTCTCTGAATTTGTTCAAGTCTTTGCCCCAATTTTGCCTTTACACATTAATTATGTATAAACTATGCATCGGAACAGCAATTTCAGGTTGGACATCTACTGCAGAATCAGTAGCTTCATCAAAATCCATTGTATATGTTCCGCCACAAGGAAATAATGCCACGGTAATGTTTCTTTTTGCCAACTCTTTCATTTCAGGAATCCTTCCGGTATCACCCGC
>JAUWHL010000073.1 GCA_030605895.1 Promethearchaeota archaeon
AGGACTTATAAGAAAATGTCTTAATTTTTTGAAATTATATACACTTGTTAGACCCTTGAGAATATACAAATTGATTAGACAGATTTCGCCAGATGTTATATTATCTAATATGGATTTAACGAATATATCTATAATTTTATCAAAATGGATTTTTCGATTTAAAATTCCGTTAATAATATCAACCCATACCAATCCAAAAATCGCTTACAGAAAAAGAAAAACATATATAAATATTTTATTAAGGATTTTTTATTATTCAAAATTTATTGATAAAATTATTACCGTTTCTAAGGAGATTCAAAATATCTTTCAATATGAATATAAAATTGATAAAAGTAAATTAAGAACGATTTACAATAGCATTGATATTGAAAGAATTAATGAATTGAAAAAAGAAAAGATATTTAATTCTAAAGATATATTTTATGATAATAATATTATTAAATTCATTACAATTGGTCGTTTACGTGAAGTAAAAGGTCATAAATATCTAATTGATGCGTTCTCCGAAGTAAAAAAACAAGTTCCTAATTCAAAATTAATTATTATTGGTGAAGGTCCATTAAGAAGCGAATTAGAAGAAAAGATCAAAGAACTTGATTTAAACAATGATGTCATTCTTCTTGGATTTAAAAAAAATCCATTTAAGTATCTTGTAAACTCGGATATTTTTGTCTTTTCTTCTTTATATGAGGGATTTCCTACGGTTTTACTTGAAGCATTAGCTTGTGGTTTACCTATAATTTCAACTGATTGTAAAACAGGGCCAAGAGAAATTTTAAACAACGGAAAATATGGGTTTTTAGTAAAAGTAATGGATATTCAAGATTTAAAAATTAAAATGATTTCATTAGCAAAAAATAAAGATCTTATTGGTTACTATACCAAAGATTCATTAAAAAGAGCGGATTCCTTTGATATCAAAAAAATTGTTGACAAATGGATTGAAATAATTGAGTCTTTTTAAGTTAAATGTTTTTTGTAAAGTTAATTAATTTGAGATAGACATTTTTAAATTAAAACAAGAAAAATACCATAATTAGCACTAACTAATAGACTCATTTTTTTTAATGCATATAGCAGTATATCCAACTGAAAAAAGCTTTATTATTGGTAATTTTCTAATATACTTTCTTTCAATTTTCATACAATATTTATTAAAAACCTTATAGATAAAGAATGGGAAATATGAAAAGGGATAAATTTCAACATTTCTGAAAATTTTAGTAAGAATCTTTTTTATTTCTCTAAGTGTAAAAATACGCTCGATAGCATAATGTATGGCTTCTTCCATTCTTGTATCTTTTTTAATTATATATATCCCTCCATATTTTTTCTGAGCTCTTTTACTTAAGATATATGGATAAGGATTTAAACGATTTTGATCTGTAATGATTAATTTTCCACCGATTTTAAGATTCTGAAGGGAAATATTTAGAAATTCATTGAGAGGTGCTATGTGATGAATTGCTTCATTAGCCCATATCAAATCATATTCTCCATAATGGTTGAATAAATTTCCTAAAGAAAATTTAATATCAAGATCTCTTTCCAATTTATTTTCAAAATATTTTACTCTTTTTTTCGCAATTGCTATACGATCTTCAGATAAGTCAATCCCTAATACTTTACCGCCTATAGCACTGCATAATATTGCTTCACTTCCATAGCCACACCCGACATCTAGAATTCTAATATTTTTTTTAATATTTTGAATGAGGTGCATCATTCTTAAAGCATAATGATGCCTTATATAGTTATAATATGATTCCTGCTTAAAGAAACTAGCATAATATTGTTTTAATGTTTTTACTTCTTCAATGCCATATATTACATTACTATTTTTAACCTCATCGCGTAATAAATTACAAAAATATATGGCTTTATTGTAAGATTTTATGAGTTCTTTTTCATTGGATTTATCTAAATTTTTACTGATGATAAATTAAACACCATTTAAATTTATTAACATTTTTCATTTTCTATCAAGAAGTTTACTCTTTAAATCGAGTTTATTTTCTAATAACATGTTCAATCAGATTGTTCCATTTATTAATTGTTTTCTTAATGTTATGATTTTCTTTGAAATAGATATAAGCTTTATTAGATATAGATTTACATAAATCAGGATTTCCGATTAGTAGTTTTAAATTTTTTTCCATAATATTAAATTTATCGTTACAAAAGAAGCCAATTTTATTTTTTGTAAAGATTTTGTCAGGATTAACATTTAAACTTATAACAGGTGTTCTATTTTTGAAAGCTTGAAGATAGGTATTTGGAAATCCTTCATATTTTGAAGTATTAACAAATATCTCCGCTTCTTCAAAAAATTCACTAATTTTATTAAATGGAACAAATTCTAAAAATTCTAGATTCATTATTTCTGATGATTTTCTGAGAATATTTCTCCAATAACTATTGTTATTTTCTTTATAACAAATCATTATAAACTTTTCATTAGGAAATCTTTGAGCAAGTTTTAAAAATATTTCAGGTCTCTTTACTTTGACAGCTCTTCCAACCCACAATATATATCTCTTTTTTGACTTTAAAGAATGCTTAATTTCTAGCCCATTTTTTATAATTAAAACATTATGTGATTTCTTTTTTTTATATGAATTTAATTTGAACACTTGTTCATTACTTTGAGCTACAATGTAATTGGCATTATCCAAACCATATTTGAAAATCTTCCCTACCCACCCGTTCTCATCTCTTCCAGTTACATTCGAATCACTAGAAATTGAATATATAAATTTTTTTTTAAACAATTTACAATATACAGCTGAAAATCCAGTGAGTATACTCGCAGCTCTTTGTATAATAATATCTGGTTTAATTCGGTTTAAAGTAAAGAAAAATAAGATTAAACCTTTGACATAATTCGTTAACTTTTTCTTTATTGGGAGAGTTTTATATATTTTAATTTTATTTTTAAAACGTTCAATTTTATTCTTATTATTTAAATAATTTCCAGTTAAAATGCTAATATCCAAATTTCTGTTTTCCATCATTCCATTAGCTAGAAGAAATAATTGGACTCCTGCTCCTCCTCCGAACGGTCCTTTAGAATTTTCATTATATAATGGATATCCAAAATGGGAGATAAGGCATATTTTGATTTGATTTTTATTTTTAGATTTTATTGAGTTATAAATATTTACAATTTTTTCTATTTGTGTTTTCTGATCATATTTTTTTTTAACCCTTATATAGGCCTTTTCTATTAAGGATCTTGATAGATTCTTATCAAGAATTAATTTCTTCATTTTTGCAGCTAACTCAATAGGATTCTTGGGTGGTACAAGTAATGCTTCAATATTATTTCTTACAATTTCTACATTTTCATCGATATTTGTAGTTATTATAGGTATTTTCATTGCCATAGCTTCCAGTAAACTATTAGATTGTCCTTCAAAAAGAGTTGAGCTAACCCAAATATCTGTAATTGATAAAATGTTTGGAACATCTTTTCTAAATCCTAATAATTTCACATTATCTAAATTAAGTTTAGATACTAATTTTTTAACTCGAGATGTTTCATCTTCAAATTTCAATCCTGTTCCTAATGCTAAAAATAGAAAATCGATTT
>JAUWHL010000283.1 GCA_030605895.1 Promethearchaeota archaeon
GATTATCAGGAAAAAGAAGAATGTTGTGGTTGGGGAGCATCCCAAATAGTAATTCATCCAAACGATGCCTTAAAAGGTACATATAAAAAACTCAAAAGTGCTGAAAATGTTGAAGCAGATTTTTTACTGATGCCTTGTCCAACTTGTTTATATACACTTAGTAAACCAGAATTTAGAGATGAGATTAGCATATTATTTGGTGAAAAATTAGATATTCCTACTATTCATTTAAATGAATTAATTGCTATATTGCGAGGATGCGAAGAAGAACGATGTATTACCCTTAGGCGAAAAACTCCTCGCTTGGATGAAATCTTTGAAATTATAACAAAAGAATAGTCTATTTTGTGTTAATGATCTTAAAATTGCGATCTTATATAATCCCAGAAATGCTTATTTTATTATGAAATAAATATTGCCCTTACTCTCTTCTCGAAAAAGCTCCTAATACGATTAAAGCTGCTCCAATAAACGGACCAATCACTCCAAAAGAAGGCTTATAGCCCCCTCCAGTAGTAATCCAGTGATTGTAACCATATTCATTATAAAAGAATTCCATCATAACAATCCACCATAGAGTAGCTGCTATTACTATTCCTGCTATTATAATCATCTTCCATCTGAGCTTCTTATAATTAAGTGAAGCTCTAGTATAAGTAATGGTAAGTGTAATTGCTATTAAAGAACTCGAAAAAATAGTTAACGCAAGTATCGTAGAGATTATAACTAAAGTCAAATCTGTTCTTAGAAGAAAAATCGCAACTGGTTCTACATCGACACCTATTTACGTCATCCAAACGAAATAGGTTGTAGCAGTCTCATCATTATAACTGGTTGGAGTCATAATTGAAATAATTACAAGTAATGCTCCAACAATATTTAATATCCAAAGATAATTTCTAATTCTCATAATAATCCTATAATAAATGTAATTTCAGATATCAAAGTTGTATATATTAAAAATGTTTGGTCTTTTACAAGTCATTATTCGCAATTTTAATGTGATTAAACTAATGTAGATCCAAATACCTTCTAAAGAAGAAATTACTGTGTGGATAACTGAAATTATTTGAAAAATCGATAATAACAAGGGAATAATTTGAGAATAAAAAACTTAAAAACTCACATAATGCTTCACAAACGGGTATTTAGTATAATTTAAATTCTAATTTTGTTTTCTACAATTACGATCAGTTTAATATGTGAAACAATGGTAGAAAATACAAAATCTAAGAGGTCATCAAAACTAAGTACAATCGCAATAGTTCTATTAATTCTCACGACTGTACTCTGGGGTACGTCATTTATTATTACTAAAAATATAACAGAGGATGTCCCAATTTTCTTATATCTTGGTTTAAGGTTCTCAATTGCTCTTTTTGGATTTATTCCTTTTTTTCCGCATTTGAAAAAGCTAAATAAAAAGATTATTTGGATGGGGCTTATAACAGGATTATTATATTTCTTTGGAATTGTTTTTCAAACCATTGGACTCCAATCTACAACCGCAGGAAAAACTGGTTTTATCACGGGATTAAGTACCGTAATTGTCCCTTTCTTAACATGGATAACTTTTAAAAAACCTCTACGTTTGAGAGTATGGCTTGCGGTTATATTATCAACTGTCGGAATGGCGTTTCTATTATTAGAAGGGGCCTCTGGATTAATTATTGGAGATATTTTAGTATTGATATGTTCATTTTTCTTTGCTCTTTATATTGTGTTAAATGATAAATACGTTCGCCTTGTTGATATCTATCTTTATTCAATTGTTCAAGTTCTTATTATTTCCGCATCCAGTTTTATTTGTTCTCTATTTCTCAAAGAGTCTTATAATTTTGCGTCATTTCATCCCTCATTTTGGTATGTTATGATTTATATGGGTATTGCGGTTATGACACTCACACTCCTATTTCAAAATTGGAGTCAACAATATCAAGGACCAACTATAACAGCAATCATTTTTACGCTTGAACCTGTATTTGCAGTTCTATTTGGATTCTTAATTGGAAATGAAATACTCTCATTATTTGGTTGGATTGGTTGTGTGCTAATCTTTATTGCAATTCTTATAACTGTTATTAAAAATAAAAATAGCATAGGAGAAATTAAAGAATATTCATCCTAGAACCATTTTACGGGTTAAATTTACTTAGATATACCATTTTGACACATTTAATAAAAAGTACGTGAGGAAATCCAAAAATTTTTACTTAGCGATTTATTTAAATAAATATATCTTTATATTATAAATAAGGGTTGTTTTATCGGTAAATTATTATTTTATAGGTATAATTTATTGATCAAACTTTTTGATAGAATAATCAGATATACGTGAAACTATACATGTCTGCACCTAAATTAAAACAAAAAGACTTATCTATATGTACTAAGTGCGGGAATGTTATGGTAAACAGAATGATACGCACCAATAATTCTGATGAAGTTATATTCCAAAAAGCCTTACAATGTATCGTTTGTAGATATTGGGTTGCTCGAGATTAATCTTTTTTAAATTTATTTGAAAAATTGTTAAAATACTTAACAATACTAAGCTCCTTTTTTAATATTATTAAATTTCCCTCGATTAAATGTAAAAAAAAGGAAGGGAAAAGAAACTCCCGCTAAATTTTTAAAATCAGGGAGAGAATTAAACTCCTTAGAGTTTAATAGAGGGCGAATTTTGGCGACCTCCCGAATTGAGATAATCTATCCAATGTTGGCAAGAGTTTATCTATGAATTCCCTTCCGTTAGTTACTAATATCTTTTGTTTAAATTTAAAGGTGATTCTTATATTTTATTTATGTTCCAATATCGAGAACAAGTTTTATGACATATTTGGGTACATAATTTGAAATTTTTGTGTAAAAGTTTTCGTGATAATCTTTTTAAAATTGGTAATATCTACTAAGAGGTGAATTGATTTTATTTTAAAAGTTCTCTAATATTAATTTTTAATCCATCTTCAGCAGCAATGACATTTTTGATATTTGTGTGAACTTGAAGTTTTTTTACTTGGCTAGGGACATAATTTTTTGTCGATCGAGGGCTGTCCATATATGATCCGAAATGAGTAATGATAAGACTATCAAGTGGAGGTATGATTTTATTTAGGTAAGGAATTACCTCATCAGTACATAAATGTCTTTTACATACTATTGAGTTTGGTCGCAAAAGATTAAGAACTAGTATATTGACACCAGAAAATTCTTCCGAAAAGCCATCATATACCATTGTGTCGCTTGTAAATGCTAAAGAATAATTCTTAAGTTTAAATTTGATCCCAAAACCTTCATTTTTAGGAGAATGGACGACTTTAGTAGCTTTAATTTCTACGCCTTTATAATTGAAAATATCTCCTTGTTTAAAATTTACTACTTCTTCAAGCATGTTAAGATGGTAATCAGAAATATATCTAAGTATTTCATTTGTGGTAATTAGAGTGCCTTTCTTATAATAATTATATTTTCTATCATGTAAGTTTTCTCGTGAACTTTCAATTATAGCACTCAAGTCATTATAATGGTCGACATGAGCATGTGAAGCTATAAAGAGTTCTGTTTTAATAGGATCTTCTTGATATTGATTAATTTTGACAATAGCGCCAGGTCCAGGATCTATATGAGATTGAATATCATTAAATTTATAGATAATCCCTCCTGTGGCTCTATATTGTGTTCTGATATGATGTCGACCTCCTCCAGAACCAAGAATTACTAATTCATCATCCATAATAGAACAAATCTATTATCCACTTATGTTCATTAATTGTTTTGAGATTATTTCAAATACTTTTTCAACGTTATATCCTATTTTGGCTGAAGTTTTTATGTAATCTATCATATTAAAGGTATTCTTCAAATTTATAGCACTATCGTCATCAACAGCAATTAGATCACCTAAATCCAGTTTTGTTCCTACAAGAATAATTGGTAAATTTATATCATGTATTCGAGCAATATTTACCCATTCTAAAATATCCTTTATAATAGGCATTCGGGTTAAATCGAATAAGAGAAGCGCTCCCCGTGCTCCCGTTATAAAGTTTTCAAGAAGATGTCTAAATCGTTCTTGCCCTCCTAAATCCCATAATTGGAGATGGCATTGTGAGTTATCAAAAGAAATCTTTTTAGTATAGAAATCAACTCCTACGGTCATAATCGAACTTTCGTCGAACATTCCATCGACATATCGCCTTAACAACGAAGTCTTTCCCGCTGAGGCATTTCCAGCTATTAAAATTTTAAAAATATAGTTCTTCATGAGTGAATGGGTTATTTATTTACTAAATGAAAAACCACTTATTTATTTTAATACGTTAAAATTCACTTTAATTCTAATTTTAATTATTTCCTAGTTCTCGAATCAATATTTCATCAATTTGAGAAAAAATAGGTTTCAAATTTTCATTTAATACACTTTGAATTTTAAATTTGGTAGGATTAGAAGTATTATTTTCAATAAAGGCATTAATTATCTTTTTCGCTATTGATTGACCCTTTTTCCCTAATTCAGTTAATTTCTGATGATTATTATTATTAGTTTCAAATTTCTTAATAGGAAAATCGAGAGGAAGCTTAAAAATATGTCTTGAGCTCTTAACGATTTTTATTTGCTTTGTGAGAATATTTGAATTTAATATAGCAGATAAGTAATGCGCCTCTTCAAGATTTTTAGTCGCATAGAAGCATAAATCACCTGTGATTAAATAATCTCCTTGTACTACAGCAGCGTTTAGTATAGAACCTGAGTTATTATAAACAACTTTAATTTTCGATTTTTGTCTTAAGTTTATTAATTTGGACCATCGATTTAAGTTATCCATCAATGTTTCATGTTTAGTTGTGGCTTTTTTATTTTTCCTATAAACATCATTGATTTTATCATAAAAGAGTTTGGCGTGGTTCTCTAAACTATCATACGTAAAACTTAAATCGGATTTCTTAAGTGGTAAAAATACATCATAGTAATTGTATACATGGAACTTAACTAACTCAGTGCTCTTAATAACTTTGAATATATAATCTCTCTCAACAACGACATTCTCAAATTCTGTTTTATTCCAAGGTACTTTTGCTCTTTTAAAAATTCGCATATCAGGATTAATTTTCCTTAAACTGCCATTAACATTTTTAAATTTAATAAATATTAGATTTCGAGGATTTAAATCTGCTCCTTTATGAAAAAGCTGTTTATAATAGCTTTCTCTAATAGGTAATAGATTTTTAATGTTTTCTTTTGAGATGAGTTTCTTTGTATATACTTTTCCCCCTTTTTTTTCAATTGAATAAGGTACTAAAGGGACTACTTTATCTAATTTTAGATCAATTGGCTTAAAATAGTCCACACCCTCAAATTCATTCTCTAAGGTAAAATGGTAAGATTTAATTTCTTCAATTGAGTTTTCAAGATTCTCTCTTCTTTTTTGCCCAAATAAGCAGATAAAATCGATATTAAATATATTCTGTATTTTTTTATCGAAAGTCCAAATTTTTATATCCGAGAATCCTTTAAAATTACGGAATCTAGATGCATGAGAACCTGTAATAACACCTTTCGTTATGACAAAGAATATTTTACCCTCATCTTTTACGAAAGATTCTTTTGCTTTATTAAAGAATAGAGTCGATATTTCTAAATTTAGGAGATTTTTCGGTAATGGTTTTATTTCTAATTCTTCCGCCAATATTTTAACTTTATCTTGATATTCAACAGATTCTATGTCTCGATAGGTATACCAAGGGGGATTACCAATCACTAAATCGAATCTCTCTTTGAAGATATTATTTACTTGAAATAATGAATTAGATACATACAAATTTAATTTAATTTCAGGAATTAAATCTTTTAATAAATATAATAAATTAATTTTTGATATATAAATAGAAATTGGGTTTATGTCATAACCAAATACTTTATTTATTGCTTTAATTTTCTTTTCTTTTGGTTCATCCAGAGAAAGAATATTCTTTACAACTTCAGATAAAAAATTTCCTGAACCACAACAGGGATCCAGAACGGCCTCTCCAAATGAGTATATGTCTTCAACCATCCCTTTTGCTAGGAATGGCGGTGTAAAATATTCTCCTGATTTATGTCTTATGAGAGGAGATATAATGCTTTGAATTAAATAATCAAATAAATATTCTGGTTTAAGATTCAATTTAAAAATATAATCAGAAATATTCTTAATAAGCTCATAGAAAAAAGATAAATCTTCTTTCTCAGAAATAGAGAAAAATGGATTAAAGTATCTAAACCAAAAAATATTCAGATTTCTATACTTGAGTTTTACATCCCTTTCAATTTCTCTAATTAAGTTATAAGATATTTTATTATTTTGACGGAGGTTTTTTTTTAGAATAAATTTAGAAATAAAGACATGACTAATGGAGTAGATTAAAGCAAAAACGATGTATAGATGTAAATTAGTATGTTTTATACCATATATCTTGTCAAAATCTTTCCGCCATTCTATGAACTCGCTTTTATTATGAATTTCGTTTTTTTTTAAAATGATTTCTAACCTATTTAGGTTATCACTGATAAGATGGAAATTTACATCTTTATTTTCTTTTGGGTTTAATAGTATAGCCAAATATTCATACTCCTTTTTCTTTATTGCCTAACATAATCAATGAATTAATACTTAAATATTAATTAGATATAAGTATATTATTGATTAATTTAAAAATTGATATTTTTTATTAGGATTGACTTCGATAGAGATCAAGATTTCAAAAAATCTTAATTTTGGAATTGAATTTTCTTGCCAATTGTGTGGTAAATGTTGCACAGGATTTAAAGAAGGAGAAGTCTATTTATATAAGGAAGATATTCTCAGATTAGCTAAATTTATAGGTCTTGAAGGAAAGAAGGGTTTAAGAGAATTTGCTGAGAAATATCTTAAAGTAATTAATGATTCATTTTTCTGGAAAGAACCGGGGGCACAAAGAGGAAAAACTTACAGGTATAAGACACTGGGATTTAAATTTACAGAGGAAGATGAACACTGTCATTTTCTAAAAGATAATAAATGTAGCGTTCATATAGCTCGTCCCTTTCAATGTAGATCGTTCCCTTTCTGGCAAATGATGGTATCAAGCAAAAAGAATTTTGATAATTATACGAAAAAATGCAAAGGTTTACAAGTCTTAAAGGGACAATATTATTCTAGAGCTGAAATATTAAATTGGGCGCAATTGGAATATGAAATAGAAGAGAATTACTTTTTCGAGATGAAGAAACATAATTTTAATATTCTTAAAGTATATCCTTTCTTATCGAAAGAAATGCTTGAAGAGTAAAAGGAGAAAATCATGCCAAATGGAATAATAGTTATGAAATATGATGAACGGAGTGGAATAGATATTAAAGCAAAATATCCCGAGGAGAAAGTGAATATATCAAATAAGAGCTTTATGCACATTCTTAATTTACATGAATTTAGCAAGCAACCGGGATTTGCTAGTCTAACCATAGAAAACATTAATTTTATAACTTATTATTCTGGCTCCGAAACAGATTATTTTTTCATTTTAATGTTAAATATGCTTGAAAACCCCGAAGATTATGAAGTTGTTTTAGAAGAAGTCTCAAACATAATTTTAGAAAATTTAGGCGAAAACAAATATATTGAGATGGTTCCTTCACTTTTTAAACGAATTTTAGAATATCCAAATAATAATAAGAATAGTTAGAATTTCTGCTTAAACCTTAGAATTTAAAAATAAGTTTAAGATAAGAAAAAAAAAAATTAGTTATTGAATTAAAAAGCAAAAAGAATCAAAATCCACGCTATCATTAGAATTAACCCGCCAAAACCTGTGAGGGCTAAACCTCCAGCAAAAGGTGAAACCCAAGTCCATATTACAAAAGCAATTGTTAGAACAACCCACCATGTATAAGGTATCTTAATGTCAACCAAATCTAGTACTAAGATTAATAGAATTATAGCTAATATAAGACCAAAGACAGCATTTACTATTAATATTTCGTTTCCAGCAGTAAAACCAATGAAGATGGCAATACAATCCCAAATCGAGAAGGCAATTCCAACTAAAGCCATGAGTTTAGAGGCTTTGAAGTCTTTCTTCTCGGTTACTAATTCTACAATTACAGCTAATAATACTAAGATACCAGTTAAGTATGTCCCACCAGCTAAGAACGCGAATAAAATTAAAAGAACTCCGATAATAAGCATGATCCACCAGTAATAAGGTATTTTAATTGGTCCTAAGCTAACAAGAGCTAATGATATAAAGATCACTGCTATAAATACAAGTTCTAAGATCCCATAAAGAATCACGATTCCACCCACTGTAAAATAAGCTACAGC
>JAUWHL010000186.1 GCA_030605895.1 Promethearchaeota archaeon
ATTCAAATATCAAAAATTTAATTGGAATAAAAAATTTAGACTAATTAATATATATTCTTTCAAATTTTAAAAAATACTATTAGAATTGACGAAAATATGTTTCAAGAGAAAATTATTAATGATCAAATTCTCGAAAAGATGACGTTGGAAAATGTCTTCAAAATCTTTAATGATAACATTTTTCCAATGTTAAATGAAGAAGAACAAGAGTATTGTCATAATCTTCAAGAGTTCTGCTTAGATTTACACCCTAAAATTGATAAATCAAAGGATGTATATGGTTTACTTCCAGAACTTGGAAAACAGGGATATATACAACGAATCAATCCATGGAAAGAGTTTAAACCATATGGAATGAAAAAGGAAATCTTATTAGGGACTCACATCTCACTTTTAGACCCACAACTAGAGTTAGCACGACTTGCTACAGGAATACTTTGCGGAAACCCAACTTTCCATTATTATGAGCATGGAGGAGAATCTGATATACCCCTAAAAGTGCAAGATGAGCTTTTATCAGGAGAAAAAATAGGATGTATAGGTATTACAGAACCAGAAAGGGGTTCGGATGCGGTAAATTTGACAACCAAATGTACAAAAACAGATGATGGTGTTATTTTTAATGGAGAAAAAGTTTATACAACTAATGGGGCAGTCGCCGATTATTTTGCTTGTTATGGAGTTTATGATACAGAACGACCAAGGGAAACTATGATACAAGCTATTATTGCTCGTGAGTTCGGTGTAAGAACTGAAAGATTAAAGATAAATTCTGTCCCACGGGTTCAAATAGCACATACATTTTTAGACAATGTTAAAGTTCCTCAAGAATATGTTCTTGCAGATGATGGGTTAGGGTATAAGAGACTTTTTGAAGGCTTAGTTCCTGAAAGGCTTTCAATAATGGGAAGTGGTGTTGGTATCTGTTATGCTGGATTGATATATGGAATTATTTATACTAACTTAAGGAAGCAATTTGGTAAGCCTGTCATTAGGTATCAAGGAGTCGGTTATGGATTAGCAGATTTACTAACAAAATGCACTGCTGCGTCTTCCCTTGCGTTACAAGCAGCAACAATTTACGATGAAAAAATACTATTTGCTGATAAACCTTCAAAAGAAGCTGAAAAATGGGTTGCATCTGTCTCTTCACAAGGTAAATACTATTTAGCTAAACTCACCCATGAAATTTGTTATGAGGTTCAACAACACATGGGAGGGGTAAGTGTTACGGACAATACACCTATAGATGAACTAGTAGATATAAGTAAAATTGAAGAAGTTATCGGAGGCTCACGTAATATCCAATTACTTCTCATTCAATCTCAAATTCGGAGATATATGGGATTATTATAACAACTTATTCTTTTTCTATTTTTTTATTATTTCTAAATATTGTTTAAGCATTAAAATTATTATTTGTCAATTAATCCAAATTCTAGTAAGATTCAAATCCAAATAATTAAATGGATGATCAAAAAAATAATTCATAGGACAAATTTATTTTGTTAAAAATGGTGAAATTTAAGAATCTCATCTTCCTGAGTCTATTTACTGGATTATTTTTTAGTTCTTTATTCGAATTCATATCAGAGGTATCTTTACAATATAAAATTGGAAAAGAAGATTTTAAAATTAAAACCAGTGGATTAGATGACTCATGGAATATCTATTTAGAAAATTTTGGACTAGACATGGTTATAGATTTAGATGATTGTATTTATGTAGTGATGCCTGATAGATATTATAGAGATGTGATAATAATAAAGTACAACAATTCTGGTGATCAACTCTGGAGGCTTAATATAGATGGATTAAGAGTGGAATGTTCGGAGATTACCGTCGATTCACAATCTAACTTATATTTAGCAAGTATGTATGATAATCAAACAACAGATGATAATATGATTTTGTTTAAATTCAATTCATCAGGTAATTTAAAATGGCAACAAACATGGAATGGAGGAGTTAATGGAGATATTATTGATATTGCTATCGACTCAGATGATAGTATTTTTGTTTATGGTACTTCAGATTTAGCCGAAACGTTCAATTTTGATTTATTTATAGTAAAATATAATAACTCTGGTGATCAACAATGGTTTCATGTATATGAAGAATCAGGGGGGGATTATGATGGGTGGGATATGGAGATTGACTCAAATGATAATATAATAGTTTCTTGCGTTTCTTATTTACAAGATAATCATTCTTTTTGGATAAAATGGTTTAATCAATCTGGTGATCTAAAGTTGAATGTAACTAGTAATAAGGGAGGTTTTTATTCCTTAGCAGTAGATTCTTTAGATAATGTGATTTCAGTAAATCGTACATCTATAGTAAAATTTGATAATATTGGAAATTTAATATGGAAATGGGATCATCAAATTGAACGCTCCTGGCAAGTTAAGATAGCTTTGGACTCATTTAATAATATATACGCTGCTACAAGTGTTAGCATCCCGGAAGACCATCATACTTATGATCTTTATCTTATTAAAATTAATAATTCTGGAGATTTTGATTGTTATTTGACTTGGGGTGGAGCTGGTAAAGATGATTTAAACGCAATTAATATTGATTCATATGATAACATCTATTTACTATCTGAGGATTTTTTAATTAAGAATCCAGAAAGCAATGGCAAATCACTCACTAATATAAAATTATGGAATTTCTATATGATTCTTTTTGGTATTTGCTTTGTTATATCAATAATTTCGTTGCTTTTTATTATAAAAGAAAAGGGAGATAATGATTTAGAAATTAAATCTGATAATGATTAATATAAGGCTTATAAAAGTTAGATAATATTACTAATTTCTAAAAATTCTAACGGAAAATGGGGTAAAGGTTAATCAGATAAGAATTAATAAAACTTATTATCAAAAATGATAACATATTTATTATTATTGATATTGATAGTATGATTTTAGATGAAAGAAAGCGCTCTTTTGGATTTTCTACTATAAAATTTTGAAATTTCAAGCGATATAATAACCATTCAATGATTATCACAATAATCTCAATCACTGGATAAAGATACATTAGAATTAAGTTTAACAATGCATGTGCAAGATAGAATGTTAACTGAGCAGGAGGAAAGGTTATAAGATTGACTAAAATTACAATTAACAATAAATGTGGCTTAACTAGTTCTCGAGATTTAAGAATATCATAAAGAACACCGTATTCAATTAAAGTATTAAGAATGAAAAACCCAATTAAAGCAACAATTATAAAAAATGGATATTCCCAAAAAGCGATTGGTTCAACACCAGGTGGTATCCAATATACTGTTTGAGCTAACATCCCAATGATTAAAACAAATATAATGAGATATACATAATCTCGAATCCTCACAATCAATTTTTAGGAAAGAAAACCTTATAAGTATTTGGTAGGATTAAAGCCATCTGTTTTTATATTACTCCACTTTTTTAATGTCTATGAAATGATCAGGCTAATGCTTGATAAGATAATTGATTTTAAGCTTATTCCTAAGAGAAAGCAGAAAATAATAATCTGAAATTTCTTTACAGGTATTTTGGGAGTAATTTGGTGGCCAAGTTTAGTTCCAAGGAATATAACCGGAAAGGCAAATATGAATACTAAAAGTAGGTCATATGGGAATATGTCCCCAATAAAATAAAACGGGATTCTTGAAATTGACAGCATGGTTCCAATTGCCGCGAAATTTCCAATAAAGCTTTCTCGATAATGTCCAGTCTTTTCTAACAACGCTACATTAATAGGTCCTGCTGCACTAATCAAACCAGTTAACAAGCCATAAGAAAAACCACCAGCATAAATAATAGGAGATGTTGTATTAATTTCATTCTTTATTTCAATACTTTCGGGATTCTGAAAATATTTAATGAGTTTTAAAGAAGAATACGCTAAAATAAAAATTCCCAGGATTAACTCAATCCATTCAACTCGGATGTTTATAATTAGATAGGTTCCAAGAATTGTGGCGGGAATCCCTAATGATAAAAATCGGAAAAAATATCCCTTATCTAAGAATTTTCGATATTTGATAAAATTAAGCAAAGCAGGAAACATTCCCCAAATATTAACTAATATTACAGCATTTCTAATCCCGATTAGTGGAGTTATAATAGGTATTAAGATTAAAGCATCTCCAAATCCAATAATTCCATAAACCATGCTTGAAAAAAAAATTGCGATTAACGTTAGATAGATAATCATGCTATGAGATTTCAAAAATTTAATAATGTAAAAAGCTTTTCAGAATGGAATTTTATTAACAAAAAAATCAATTTTTAAGATATTTCTTAATTTTCCAAGATTTTAAGAATTGGTCTCTATTTTTATTTCACCATCCTCCTTATCTTGATTTTGTTCAGGTATTTGATAATCACCCAGCTTTCGTATATTAGTAAAAATCCATATTATAATAATCGAACTTCCTTTCAAAGATTTGGACATAACAAATGAAGAAAAAGAAAATTTAATAAAAGAATTAAGAGAAGAATTTCCTCAAGATGAAATGCTTTTTGAAATACATGTTTATTGAGTAGTCAAGTTTTTAAAAAAACAGAGAAGTAAGAAATAATTCAAAAGAAATCATTGAGTATTTCACTAAATGATTCATTTTCCCATCTATAATTTTACCATATTGAAACAGTGTTTTTTGAGATTTCTGGGTCATTTGTAACGATAGCTTTTGCTTTATAGAGATGAAATATAGCTACAATCATTCGATCGTGTAATTCTGGTAATTTTAATCCGTGAAAAATGCGCCAACCCTCTAAACTCAAATCAACTAATTCAATAACATCTTTATTTTTAAGTATTTGAAATATTAAATCAACTTTTTCTAATGAAATACTTTTTCCAAAAATTTCTCTTCCTTTATAGATTGTATAAAGAGATTCCCCTAACGCTATTGAAGGTAATAATAGTTTTAACTGTTTTTTTTCTGCTTTTTTAAATAATCCATCCACTTCCACTGGAAGTTTATCTGCTAAATATGCTAAAAAAGCGACTGTATCAATAATATATAAATCCAAGCTATAATCTCCACTTTTCTCTTTCGGATTTTAAAAAATCATCTGCTTTCTTAATATCGATTTCTTCTCTTAGTAATCCACGTAACATTCCAAAATGCAGTGCTTTTGGCTTCACGACGATCCCCTCATCTTTAAGATACAGAATTAATTCATCTCCGGCATGAATATTAAGTTTTTCCCTAAATTCTTTGGGAATGGTCAATTGTCCTTTTGTTGATAACCTACAATATTTAATTTCCATACTAGTCAAAGAATATAGTGATTGTAAGAATATATATCTTACTTTTTGAAAATACTTCTTACTAAAATATGAATATTTGAATCATTACTTCTAAAATCTTAACCTTCCCCTTTATCCTTGTTAAAGATAGATTATTGTAGCAGAAATGATTTGATCAATTTCTTTCCAAAAATCTCTAAAAGTGATTAATATGTTTCATTGATTTTTTTCTGGGGACTTTTTTTCTTTTTATCAAAAAGAATTTTTTGATTTTTTTCTACAAATTTCCAACCAAACCCAGTAAGATCCTCAAGTGGACCACTAATTCCTTTAGGATTTCCTGTTTTAGTGTACAATATTTCAGTATACTTAATTGCTTTAAATACTTGATATGGTGTTTTAAACTTATCTATTAATGTACTCGCCTTTTTAGAACCAATATCTGCTAAACCTTCTATTATAAAAGACCTTCTCTCTTTTTTAGACATTGCTTTAGGGGCTTTTCTTGAAAATATGGGCATGCTATCTTTTACTTGTTCCCGGTAAGCAATCCTCTCAATAACAATTGCGGTATCTTCCAAATTCCTAGTTGGAATTACAGAGATCCCTAATTTATAAGAAATAAATGAGAGGGCTCCATATATTGATGAGATTTTCATACCAGTATTATCAAACACATCTTTATTCAACCCTTCTAATATTAAGATTGGATATTGATATGTATCTTTTAATCGAAGTAGCTGTTCAAACAACCTATTATCCATTATTGAGGAAACAAAATCAAATCCTTCTTTTCTTTCAATAGCAACCTCACTAGAAACAACAATATCTGCAATGTCTAATTGTTTTGATTCATAGGTTATTATTTCTTTTTTTTTATCTAATAGAGCCATTAACTTCTGTTCTCTATTATCTATAATTACATGGAGAGGTTTGCTTTGAGTCATCTTACTAATTTAAAATTAACATCCTCAGTATTAAATCTTTCATCTCTATGTTATTAAACTAAAAATTAAAAATTTAATAATAAAATTAAATTATATTTAAAAATTTCGATTCAACTTAGGAAATGATATAAAATTATAATGAAAAGCAAATTCAATTAATCTAAGGATTAATTCACTATAAAATCATGCAGAAATTTAATTTATATTCAAAGAAGGTTTTATCATTATGTAAATATTTCAGAATAATTTTAAACAGTTTTGAATATTCCCTCTCATAGGAGTTTAAATCCATCATAAGGGTATCAATAATTTTGCGTGTACTACTAGTAAAACCGGAAAATCCAAAAGTTTACAAGTATGGGCCTCAATCAAGTATTGTGTATCCCCCATTGGGATTGGAATACATAGCAGCGAATATCGATGATATTGCTGATGTACGCATAATTGACATGCGTACTAAAAAATTAAATTTAAATGTATTCGAGAAAATAATCAAACAGTTCCAGCCGGACTATGTTGGAATTAGTGTGAATTATAGTTCTCAAATTCATATCTCTCACAGAATCGCTATCATTGTGAAGACTAATGGTTCTCGAACAGTTGTAGGGGGGTGGCATCCTACACTGGTGCCTAGTGAAACATTAGAGTTCAAATCAATCGACATAGTAGTAAGAGGGGAGGGAGAAATTACTATGCGTGAGTTAATACAAAGTGGCAGTCCAATTGGAGTCGCTGGATTATCGTATAAGCTGAATGGAAAACAGATTCACAATCCTGACCGAGAATTGATGGATTTAAAGCACATTCATTCTCCAAACCGTCAATTTCGTTCAGCATCAGCACAGAAAACCTATAAATTTTTTGGTTTCCCGGTTGACTCCATTGAAACTGGTCGAGGCTGTCCATTCAGATGCAATTTTTGCTGCATCCATCATTTCTATAAAAACACATACCGACGGCGTTCAACTCAAGATATCATTAATGAATTACAATCTATTCAGATTAAAAAGCGATCCAGTTTCGTCCTCATTGTCGACGATAATTTTGTAGTGGATAGGAAATTGGTAGTGGAATTATGCGATGCAATCATTAGAAACGGCATTAAAAAATACTTCATAACTCAAGCCCGTGTTGATACGATTGTAAAATATCCTAAAATTTTTGAGAGGATGGCAGATGCGGGATTTTTTTACTTGTTTTTGGGATTGGAAAGCTTCTCAGATCAAACATTGGAAAAACTCAACAAACGAATTAAATTCAGACAGATCAAGGAAGCAATAAAGATACTTCACGATATTGGATATATCATTCAAGGAAACATTATATTAGGTGCAAATATCGAAGATACAAAGCAAGATCTTGAATCTACGATTGAGATCGCGAGATCATTAGAAATTGATATGCCCACCTTTTCCCTAATGACCCCCTATCCCGGGACGAAGCTAATGGAGCAAGCATTGAGAGAGGATTTGTTACTCACTAAAGATTGGAAAGATTATAATTGGTCAGTTCCTATTCTTAAGTATCCAAATTTATCATCAGATGACTTGAGCTATTATTTTGCTAAGGCTCACGAAGAATTGTTGTCTTTTAAAAAAGTTATGTCAGGAATTAGACGATTCATTAGATCACGGGGATTAAGTTATCACATTTCACGTATAAGTCCAGTTGATATATTTAACATGGTCTTACAGATATCAAAGAACTTGAAAATTTTTTTTTAAAATTAATATTATAAATCTTTATTTTTCTCTTTCCTTAAGTTTTTCGCCTGTTGTGAGATGCATAAGTACCGTACTTAAAAAGAATAGCTTATTTGCATTACGAATAGATGTTTTGGAAAAATTATCCGTATCATAATTTATTGCATTATAAAAAAATGATATTTTAGTTCTTTTAAAGAAATCAGAGACCTGCGGAAATGAATTTAATATTAGTTTTATTCCAAATTTTTCAGGAGATTCATGGGCAGGAGAGCCGGGAAAAATATGATATGGCTCATTCATTATTGTTATTGGTTTTGATTTGGATTTACCATATTTTAATTGACATTTTAACGCAAAAATAAAATCTCTTTGAACATCTAAATGCGTTTGGAAAGGAAAGCCGATAGTTAACCAAATCCTTAAAGTTCTTTGGTATAAATTTGCATTCTTTATTAGATCATTTATTTGTTTTTTAGGAAAATTAAAGGTTGGATCGCAAATTTTCGCTATTTTCTGATGAACCCTATTTGACATCGTTCGGGGAGAGATACTTATTGATGAATCTTTACGAGGAAATGTTTTATAAAATATAAGCCACATATATTTAGGAAACGGTAAGCGCCATATCTCTAAATCACCCCCAATATCAAAATTCTCTTTTTGAATTAATCCAAATAATCTTTCCCAATATTTTAGAGTAGCGGGATAAGTACCGTGCCCAAAAAAAACACTTGAAATTTTAAACTTGTTAAGGATGTTGCTGATATCTTCTACCACCTTTTCTGGACTTCTAAGAATAACTTCCTTGCGACCCGAGATACATTCTTGAGCTCTTTGACCTCCGCCACAATAAGGACAATTAAAAGGACAACCTCTTCCAACGGGAAGATTAAAAGAGATCCCCATCATTTGTCTACTACATTCAAAATATTGTTTTGCATTTTTTAGAAGTGATACATTTGTAAAATTTAAGTCATCTAAGGTCTTTGCTGTGTAGGAAAGAGAATTAACTTTTATGTGTTTAGATGAATCTCGATAAGATAAATTAGGAATAGAATCTAAAGATTGATTTTTTTTGACTTTTTGAGCATATTTTAGAAGTGGAACTTCTCCTTCTCCTCTAATTATACCATCTACATCATTATAATATTTCAAAATTTGATTATGGTAATATGACGCACTATAACCTCCAAGAATTACCTTGGCATTAGGATTTACCTTTTTTACGATTTTAGCAACAGAAATAGCGCCGTGGGCATTGTGTATCCAATGTAAATCGATTCCACATACCTTAAAATCAATTTTTTTAAGAAAATCCGCTAAATTCCAATTACGATTTAGATATTGCTCTAAAGGATAATTTATAATTTTAACTCCAAATCCTTCTCTCTCAAGGAAATCTGCAATAGCAAAAACACCCATTGGAATGAAAATAAAGGAACCTCGAACAAATTTAGCGTTTTTACCATATTCTGGTTTTAAACTTCGGTTCGGGTGAATAAATAATACATCGTAATTTTTCAAGGTAAGTACCATAAAATTTGAATAAATATTGGTTCTTAATTATATTTAAAAATTAATGAGACATGTATTAAATAATTAGCATTTGACTTATTATTTTAATAAAACTGCTCTTAAAATTATCAATTTTTTTAGAATTAAGCATTAATTTCGATTTCTTTAGAGCTCTTTATAAATGCTTGATTTAGACCTCTTAAATAATCAGATATTTCCGACATATGGTATAATTTATTCTTTATTAAAATAAAGATTATAAATAACAGACCTATAGTTTCTGTAATCAATACAATTGGATTTGTCCATAGTTGCTTAATCCAAAATAATAAGGGTTCCTCAAGAAAATGAAAATCATAAGAAATAAAAGGGTAAAATAAAGGAACATAAGGAATATCTAATATTAAATGAAAAATAAGGCCAACAAGAAAGGGAAATGAAATTGCTTTATTTCTTTTAGAGGAAAAATAAACGATTAGGAAACTTATAGTTATAAATAATAAGTTATGAGAAAGAAATCTCCCGTTTCCTAACCCTAAAAGAAATAATGGCTTATCAATTATATCTGGAAGTAGCGATCCTATTAATAGGGAAAATCTATTTATTTTAAGTTTCTTTATTTGCGGAATTTCAGTAAATATTAAAGGTAGAGCAGCATGAAATATTGGATAAATTTTATTTCCCTCTTAATTTTTTATTAGAATTGCCAACTATTAAAAAAATAGAAAAAATAGAATATAATAATGAATACAATTAAAAACTCAATTGATAATGTTAAAGATCTTTTAGCTAAATAATTATAGGAGGATAATTTTTCATGATATAAATCTAATTCCTTAAAGAGATCAGTAATTTTTACGGTTCCCAATCCTTGAGCATTAAGATCATAATTCAAATTTATACTCGAATTTTTTATTAAATCTATAATGTCATTATAAACCATTTTTGGATCAAATTCTTTAATTAATGCTATTAATCCCACACCAATTGAAGCAGAAACACTAGTACCAGAAACCTTTACTCTTAAATTATTAGATAATGGCACTGAAATGTTGGAACCATGTAAACATAAGTCTGGTTTTGTTCTTTCGTCTAATGTAGGGCCTCTTCCGCTAAAATTAGGCACAGCAAGATTCTTTGTGAGAGCTCCGATTGTAATAATTTTTTCTGCTGCTCCTGGGCTTCCAATCGTATATGATTCTGGACCAAAATTGCCAGCAGGACATACAATTATTATTCCTTTATCAACTAATAGATCACAAGCTAGAGATAGGATATCTTTTCCATCAGAACAATCCTTTGTGATTAATGAAATCAGTAGTATATCAATATTAATATTTTCTCCAATAATTTTATCAAAAACTTGTAAAATATCGGAAAAATAATACTCTTGATTTGAATTGGAGATATTAAAATCAATATAATTCACATTTGGAGCAATCCCAATATAATTATCATCAATATTTTTAAACTGATTGCTAATTATACTAGCCATTATAGTTCCATGTGTGATTTCTTTTTTAATGCTCTTTGGATTGTTGATTTTTACTTTCCCGTTGAGGAAATACTGCTTAGTATTGATTTTAGATATTGCTGTAAAGTCATTGTTTATTCCGTCATCAATAATTCCTACATTTATGTTTTTTCCAGTATATGAGATTTGGGAATTTTTATAATCATTTATTTCTAAAACTTCAAGTACATCTAACATTGATAAAAATAGTATTTGATCTTCTTCGATCTTTTCTACCAATTTTTCTTTTTCATAATTGATAATTTGGGCTTTCTCTAAATTTAAATAGAGAGAAGGTATAAAATCTATCTTGCCTAAAAATTTTAAATCTTTATTTTTCTCTAAGAACTTTTCTCGATTTGAGAGATCTTTAAATGAGAAAATTACTCTATATTGTTGGTTTTTTGGTTGAGATGTAATTTTTTCTTTAAAAAGAGAGTAAATCGTCATATTTATCCTCGTAATGATATGCTAACTAAATTTATATTCTTTCAAAACTTCTTCTATTTTATAATTTTCGTGTACTAATTTGCTGATGGCGCTGACCATTTTTGTAGGATCTTCTGATTGAAAGATATTTCGTCCGAAAGCTACGCCCGCTCCTCCAGCTTGTATTGAATCATAAACCATTTGAAGTAATTCGGGGATAGTATCCATTTTAGGACCACCTGCAATTATGATTGGAACATGACTGACACTTTTAACAATTTCTTTAAAAGAATCAATATCTCCAGGGTAATTTGTTTTAACAAGGTCTGCTCCTAGTTCTACGCCAGCTCTAACAGCAATATTCACGACTTCTGGATCATTTTCATCTTTAATTTTTTTACCTCGGGGGTACATCATAGCTAATAATGGGATCCCCCATTCCCTTGAATTTTCTACAACTTTACTCGCATCTTGGAGCATTTCTGGTTCTTCATCAGCACCAATGTTAATATGTATTGATACAGCATCAGCACCCATCTTCAAAGCTCTTTCAACCGTACAGACTAAGACCTTTCTATTTGGATCTAATGATAGATTTGTTGCTCCAGATAAATGAATTATTAGCCCAATATCCTTACCGTATTGCCTATGACCTGCCCCTACCATGCCAGAATGCATCAATACAGCATTTGCCCCACCTAAAGTTACTTTATCAACCATTTCAGCTATATTTTCTAATCCTTTGATCGTCCCCATTGTTAATCCATGATCCATAGGAATAATAATCGTTCTCTTACTTTTCCGGTCAATGATTCTTTCTATCCTAATCTTCTTGCCTATATTCAATATTAAATCTTAGCCTCTATACCAATAAACTTATCATTAGTAATGAGAATAATAATATAAAATTATATTTATAAAAAGCGATTTGTTCTTACCAAGGTCTTTTTATGTAAGAATTCCTAGCTAAACCTAATTTTTTAGGGTGATTTTCATTAAAATGAGTACCTCTACTCTCTTTTCGAGATAATGCACACCTAATTAAAAGCTCTGCTACCATCGATAAATTTCTTAGTTCTATCAAATTCTTATCAACTTTATAATTCCAATAGTAATAATCTATCTCTTCTGAGAATATATTCATACGTTTTAGAGCTCTTTTTAAACGCATATCTGATCTGACTATCCCCACAAAATTCTGCATCAACATTCTAATTTCATCCCAATTCTGTGTTATCACTACTGCTACTGTTGATGGAACGGCACCCCCTACCTCCCATGCAGAAAAATCTTTGATTTTTAAATTAGATGCATGCTCTAATAAATAGGTTGCACA
>JAUWHL010000110.1 GCA_030605895.1 Promethearchaeota archaeon
ATAAAATACTTCATTCTTATTGACACAAAGGTTATGAACTGAATTTGCTGTGATGTTTGATTTTATTTTTATGAGTGAACCTTTAAAGTTTGGTAATAGGATATATTTGGAGAGAAAGAAAGAATATGATGCCAAATGGAAACTTTGACTATTGTTGATGATATCTCGAAAGTTAATCGAAAGAAGTGTTTAGGTTGTGAGCTCTGTGTTGTAACATGCTCTGCAGAAGCAATTAAGTTGAAAAATAAGGAGAAGGAAACAATACCACCAAAAACAACTGATAATTTAAATGAAATGATTCTAAATAAAAAAAAGGAATTAATAGAGAAGTATAGTAGATCAAAAAGTTAAGTTTAAGAGAAATTAGAGTACTGTAAGTAGGCTATCAATATCAAACCAAGATTGGATAAACTTTAAAACATTTATAGAACAACGACTATATTGATTAGAAATTCTTTGCAACCCAATCTTCAAATTTAACCTTTCTTAGCTGTTCTGCCCATAAAACCTTTATATTAGGTGTATCGGGAATTAAATTTTCTCTCTTGAGAAGGTCATATAATTTTTCAATTGCTTTTTCAATTAAAATTTCGTACACAGGAGTTTTTTCATCAAGCTCCCCTAATTTTTCTTGAACTTCATTACTTAATTGTTTAATAATAGTAATCCAATTTTCTGTAAATTTCACGATATACTCTTCTAATTTCTCAGATTCTTCTGTTGATAATATTGGGATGATTAATTCATAATTATTGTCTATCAATTTAATCAAACCATACCATTCTAAATTCATAAGGTGATTTTCAATGGTTTTTTTTGTCCATTGGTAGGAAATCTGGCAATCATATTCCTCTTTTGTTATTATTAATGGTTTAGGAGAAAAATTAACTTTTTCATAGATTTGTTGAAAGGTTTTTGGGCCTTTAGCAAGTATTATTAAAATTTCACGTCTTACTTTATTATCTAAAATCCAAGGTATTTCGGGATCATCCCAAGGTTTTGAAGTAGCAAAATCGAACCAAGGTTCGATCTCATCTACATTTATTTTCCCTACAAAACGATAATTATGATATTTTGTATTTTCTTTCATAGTTTTTCCCACTTTTAATTAATTTTAATTCCATTTCCTTAAATATTATTCTTCTTGAAGCATAGCTTCTATAAGAATTTGAGTAGCTTCATCCTCGGTTAAACCCTTTGCTTGTAATTCATCTAGCCATTTTTGTGGAAATCTTCCCAAGGAAGCTTCATGTGAAACACTTGAAGTTGGATCTATCGCTCTGATAAAAGGACGAGCTCTACATATGGATCCCTTTCCTAACACAATTTCACTACACTCTACATGCCCGTTGCATCGCGGAGCATTCCCTTCAGTAATCCCATACATTAACACTTCTCCACCATCTTTAGCAGCAGCTTTCATTTTAATTATGCTTCTAGCATTTTCCCCTTCAAGAAAAACAGAATCTCTAATCCTGATCGAATCTTTTTTACATCTTCCAAATGCTCGGATATTTGATTTAATTACACTATTTTTCATAGCATAAATATCGATCATAATTTTAACCTTTCCTGGGGTTCCTTTTGTAAGGTTAAAATTATTTTCAAAAACACTATTTTCACCAACATACATATAACCAACTGGTGCAACTAAGGCTCCCGAATTCTCACCATGATAATGAGTTTCACTATAAGTAAAATTACAATTTTTTCCAATATAAAAATGTCCAAACATTTTATGAATGAGTCCATTTGCTTTTGGAAAACTACAATGTGCTTGTACAGTCACTTCTGTATTATCTTCGGCAATTATTCTTGTAAAAATTTCTTGGACGCCCGTCTCTTTATTAACACCAAAGCATAAATGAACGGGTTCTTCTATTTTAGTCCCTTCTTTAATTATAATATCAGTTACAATTCCATTTTCAATCTCTCTACCTTTTAAGATAACACCTTTTACTTGTTCTAAACCACTAATTTTATTAAAATTTAATAAAAGTTTAGCACCCTTCCCATGTCCGGGTAAGAAATCTCTAATGTCTATATTATAATCTTCAAGACTTTCTAATATTTCTTCTGGATATTCTGTCTTACTCATAATCCTTGCTCCTCCCTAAATATTTTATCGATATAATCCTCATCGAAACAATCTTCTTTCCCATTGAATAATTTCCTTTTACAAAATTCTTTTAAACCAGCTTTAGCACAATATTTTAACATAACTTTTGGAAAAACATCTGTTAATAAAGAATCACCTCTCCAGATAAGAGTTCCGTAATCTGCCACCATCCCGATATCTTCTCTGTGGGTAATCAAAAGAATCGTCATATTTAATTCCTTGATTTTTTCAAAAATATTTAAAAAATCTTCAATTACAATGAA
>JAUWHL010000249.1 GCA_030605895.1 Promethearchaeota archaeon
GACCACTTTGATAATAAATGTACTATAAACTATCAGTATTACAATCTCATATTTATTTTTTTTTAAATAAGAAATGTAATAATTTCGGTAACAAATGTTTTATTCAATTTGTTGTACTAGATATTAAAATAAGAGATTGAAATAAAAACAATTAAAGATGAAATGATGTAAAAAATTGAGTTCTAAACCAAAAAAAAAAGACAAAAAAGAAAAACAGAAAAAAACGGAGATCAAAAAAGCAGAGGAGGGTGCTGAAGATCAACAGAAATCAATTAAGAGTAATATCTTTTCTAGGCTTGACGAAATTGATACAGCTACTAAAGAGAAGAGTAGAGCAACTGAAGAGAAATTAAGGAGAGGTTTGATAGAAAGTAAAGCAACAGAAAAAAGGGAAGAGATTAAGGAAAAAGAGGTAAGAATTAGTGAAATAAAAAAAGAGATAGAAAGATTAAGGGATATCAAACAAAATTACTATGATAAAGGAGATAACATTAAAACCATAGAAATAAGTAAAAAAATAATAGATCTTGCCACTAAATATGATATGTTGTTTATAGCTACTGAAGAGAAGACGTTTGTTGATCAAGTGCAAAATAAAATAATTGGAACTCCTAAAAAGACTATAAGTGAACAGATAGAGAATCTAAAAAAAATAAGACATGCTCATTATGCCCGAAAAAAATATGAAAAAGCAATTGAAGTATCAAATAAAATCATCGATTTAGCTACTAAAGAGAATTTGATTTCAGTCGTAAAGGAAGAAGAAAAGTTTATATCCTTAATGAAAGATAAAATAAATGCAAAAACTTCTGGAAGGAAAATTCTTGAAACATTAAAAGTAGAAGATGTTAAGGAGAGTCAGATCAAACGAGATATGATAAAGGAAAAAGTAATAGTTGAATTAGGTATCAAAGAAATCGGTGGAAAAGATAAAATAGAAGAAGAAAGACAAAATTTAGTAGAGGAAAAACAGAATTTCGAAGTAGAAAAGCAGAAATTTGAAGAGGAAAAGCATTTATTTAAAGGAGAAAAGCAGAAATTTGATGAAGAAAAAGAAGCGTTTGACTGGGAAAAGCAAATGTTTGAAGAAGTAAAAAAATTTGAACGAGATAAAGTAAAAGCAGTCACCACAGAAGATGGAACAAAACCAGACTCAGAAATTATAATAAATGGAGAGATAGGAAAATTTGAGGAACACTCGATAAAATTTAAAATGCAAAAAAAAGTTTTTATAAATGAAAAAAAGAAATTTGAAGAAGAAAAAGAAAAATTTAAGCAAGAAAAATTGGAACTTGAGGAACAGAAAAACCTATTTGAAGAGAACTGGCTAAAATTTGAAAAGGAAAAAAACGAGCTTAAACAAGAAAAACAAAAATTTGAAGAAGAAAAAGAAACTTTTAAATGGGAAAAACAAATGTTTGAAGAAGTAAAAAAATACGAGAGAGACAAAGAATGATCCTGAATTATTTTTCTAAGGATTTCTTGTTTTTAAAAAATTATCGAGACTTATTCTAAGGAACTCTCCTATTATTACTCTCTAATCCTTTTTAACTCAATTTTTACCGCATTAGACTTATCAGGGCATTCCCATTCTACAACATCTGGATCTTCAACCCAAGTATCAGGGAAAGAACCTCCAAATTGGAGCATAATAATATAAGGAAAGATATCATGATAAAAAAACCCACATAATCCTCCTGAATCATGAGCATCTAATTCGATTTTATCTCCGACTTCATGACCCACATGACAATGTCCTTTTACTTCCTTAATGATCCCAACAATTTGATATCCTACTTTTGTCATAATTAAAACCCGTATAAATTTTAATTTTTAAATAATTGAACATATAATTATACTTATTGATATTTTACCATTTATTTTAAATAATTATTATAATTTATCCTAAATGACGATTATTTTGGTAGATTTAGCGAATTTGGGTCATCCACGCGAATTTTGGGACTATTTTTATCAAATTTCTAGAATTCCCAGATGTTCAAGACAAGAAGAAAAAATAAGAATTTTTATCAAACAGGAAGCAGAAAAATTTGGATTTAAACATAAAGTTGATGAAATAGGAAATATTGCCGTAAAAATTCCATGTGCTGCTCAAAAATTAAAATGTATTTTACAATGTCATATGGATATGGTTTGCGAAAAAAATGAAGCAGTTGTTCATGATTTTTCAAAAGATCCATTAAAGCTAAAAATCATTGATATTGATAATGAAAAATGGATTACTGCCGAAGGAACAACATTGGGAGCTGATAATGGTGTAGGAGTATGTTATTTATTAACAATAATGAAAAAATTTCATAAGAATGAGTTAAAATTTGATAGGCTAGGATTAGATCTATTATTCACTGTCCGTGAAGAATATGATATGGGTGGAGCAAAAAACATTGATCCTAACCTTATTGAAGGTAAATTTTTAATAAATCTCGATTCTGGTCAAAAAGCAATAACAATAGGGTGTACAGGAGGTATAGGATTTCATACTAAAGTCAAAAAAAAAGCCATTTTTATCGATAGTGAGGTTCTTAATCTTCAACAAATAAGTATTTCCATTTTTGGATTAGCTGGAGGACATTCAGGACGTTGTAATGAAGGTCAAGCACATGCAATTAAAATTTTATGCCAAATTCTTTGGAAATTAAATAAAAAATATATAATTTTCATTAACAAAATTCATGGAGGAGGTGCTGCTAATGCTATTCCTAGAGAAGCGAACTCAATAATCTTTATTAAGAAAGACCAGTTTGAAGAACTCAAATCATTTATCCTTGAGATTTTCAATGAAATTAAAAATCTTTTTAATGGAAATGAAAAAGAGATGGATATTTCAATAGAAAAATACGAAGATTTTTCAAGTAATGAAGTGTTATCTAAAAATGTTCAAGATAAATTGCTAGATCTTTTATATATCTTTCCTAATGGCCCTATTGCTTTTCATCCCAAAATAAAAGATTTGATGTTTACTTCAACCAATTTAGGTAAAATTAGAACTAAAGAAGATCATATCAAAATCAGATGGCTTCACCGTAGCTTAAGTAAGTATTATAATAATGATATTTATGAACAAGTCATGATATTAATAGAACTTTCTGGTCTTGAGAAGGAAAACAAATTCCGTGGTACTTATCCTCCATGGGAGCCAAATTTTAATTCTGAACTCTTAAAAATCGCTCAAAACAGTTATAAAGAATTATTTAAAGAAGAGGTAGATCTTAAAATAATCCATGGAGGATTAGAAGCTACACTATTGATAGATAAAATTCCTAAAATTGAAGCAATTGCATTTGGTGCTAACTCTAAAGGACTTCACTCTCCAGACGAACGCTTAGAAGTGAAGTCAGTTGAAAGAACTTGGAATTTTCTTAAACACCTACTCAAAAAAATTGATCAGTTTTAGAGGTTATAAGATGGAAGAGACATCCAAAATAGCTATAATTTCAGATATCCATGCAAACAAATATGCTTTAAACAGATTTCTTCATTACATCGAACAAAACTTTCAAGTTGATAAAATCTTGAACTTGGGAGATTTTGTTCATATTGGACCACACCCAAAAGAAGTTGCACAAATAATATTCAATGATATACGATTTGAGAATATTATTGGCAATAATGAAATGATTTTGCTCGGAAAACATGAAACCCCTCTAAGTGTAGAACCCCATAGTGATTGGACAAGGGATCAACTCGGGGAAAAATTTCTTGATAAGATACAAAATACTCCTACTTCAAAAACACTGATTATGAATGGAAAAAAAATCCTGATGCTTCATTCACATTTTTATGATATTCCTGGTCGATCAATTCAGGATAATCTTTTAATTTACCAAGGAAAATCTTTAGATGAATTTTTGAGTGACTATCCTAAAGATGTTGATATTGTTTTAGTAGGTCATTCTCACGAGCAGTTATATATCTCATGGGAAGGGAAAACCATTATAAATCCTGGTTCGATCAGTGTTACTTGGAAACCAAGAACCTCATTTTGTTTAATGGAACTTGATTCAAAAAACATGAATGTGGTTTTTAAAAATATTCCTTATGATACTTCTAAATTAAAAGAAGATTATATACGGCGAGGTGTTCCAAATAAAGAATTCTTAATGAAATATTTTTACCCTTTTCTTTAACATTAACATCGGAATATCTTTTTTTATATGATTTATCTAAATTATTATAGAAATCATCAATTGTGAATATTAAAGCAAATCTCTTCAATCTAATTGAATGTTCTTCTTCTTGCGGACTCTCTTAGCTTGAATAGCAATGGTTTCAAGAAGCCTACATTGATTTGTTGATATCCAAGGGCCTTCACAATCTATTGCGGCGTAAGGAATCTCACTCTTATTAGCTAGAGGACGGATAATAGCTTGTGAATTCATTGCAGGTTGACAATTAAAAGTCCCTAAATTAATCAGACCATCATAAATTCCTTCCTTAATAGAATGTAAAAATCTGCCAGTTATTAATGGAGTTTCAGTAAAACTATTTGAAGAAATGTGATTATTTCCTTCTTCCAAGAGATCTATGAAATCTACATATGAATCAAATAGTAATCCTGATTTTCCAATTATTCTTCTAAAAATTTTGCATTGAGAATCCAGGAATTTCATAGCACTTCTATTTCTTTTAGCTCTTTGAGCTTCTTTCCTATCTTTTTCATCTATACCACAAAATTCTAGTACTTGCTCATTAAATTGCTCTTTTGGGCTGGTAATTCCCTTTTTAAATCCAAATCTTATAGTACTTTCAGCTAAAATAAGATTCATTGATTCAGCTATATCAACTACTTTTGCAATAATTCCCCTTTCAAGAAAAAAATCCTCTGTTGGATAATGATCAAACATTAAATTTAAACCTCCAAAAATTAGTACTTTTGGGGTCTCTTCAACTTTAGCTTTAAGGGGCGTTTTCTTAACCTCTTTTGCCCATTTTAACAATCCAGTATTCAAAGTTTTCTTCCCTTCCTTTATATTCTCAATAAATTCTCGAGTTAATCTTTCAAATCTCTCCATAGCTATGTTTCTATTTTCAGCAACACAATGTAAGGCATTTCTGGCTTCAATAAAATAGTGTCCTATAAGAAAATTAATATTTTCCCAGGCAATTAAGTCTTGATTCAACCCTAAATAGTTATTTGTATATTTAGGGAAAGCAAAAAAAATCACATTTTTCATATTTAATCTTGAAGCAAATGTTTCCCAAAGAACCGACCATGCCCCATTCTGGCACGGTCCATGTTGATCTATTGGAGTTCGATAAATTGTAATCTCTTCATCAGTTCTGCATTCATGAATATCTTTTAAGACTGCTCCAGCAATCGCAACACTAGCAAGACATTCTCTTCCAGAACAAATCTTTTTAGCATATTGTAAAACAGAAGCATCAGTTTCTTTACTAATCCGAATATTACGACCATATTTTTTATATAAATTTATAACTAACTGTCTTCCATAAGTATTTCGAGGTTCTGGATTAACAAATACTATCCTAGAGTCATTAAAGTTAATTTTCTGTCCATCACTATCAATAATATAATTATAATTTTTGGAAAATCGAGCTTGTTTAACTTTATCTGCTTTTTCAATTTCCTGATTTATAAATTGGTTTATTTCAGTCATAATTCAAACCGCAATAATTTGATGTAATAATTTTTTAGTACTTTTGTTTTTCTTGCGATGGCGCTCCTCAATAATATCTAAGAAAGCACCGACTCTTGTTTCAAAACCAGCGTGGGCAGTATGAGAATCTATTTCAAGGTAACAAAATGTGTGCCCTTCAAGTTGTTGCCGAAAATGATGATACATCGTAGCATCAGGACCACAAGAAAAACAAGAAATAAAACAAATGTATATATTAGGGTACTTTTTTGCATATTCAATAGCATTATTAATCTCCTGTGTAAAACTCCATACGTTCCTAGAGTGAGTTATTTCATCATTTAAAATGGGTAATAAATCAGAAGGAATAGCATTATAGCCTCTGCTAACTATTTTACGAGGAAGTGCTATATTAACATCTGGGGGAAATACTACATAGGGTCTTCCCGCTATAATCACAGATGGTTTTTTCAATAGATCCTTAAATTTTTTTCTACCAAACTCGGAGTACAATACTCTGTACATTTTATAGTGAAATAAAGCCACCAATCCAGCATTGATGCCTATTTTTTCTTCTAATCCTAATGTACTAGCAATTTTTCCGAACTCTTTCAACGTTGTTTCGATAAGGTCTTCAGAAATTCCAATATGAGGTGATAAAATCTTATCACCCATATCCTTAAAGGCTGCTCTTATGATGTCTGGAATTGTAGCTGTAGAAGGGCATGTATATCCATGAATATAACCATTGGGAATTTCCAATTCAATTACATGAGGTAAGAAAATATAGTTAACATTACGATCAATAAGATCATTTACTGCTCCATGGACCAATTCACATGGGTAACAGATAGGCGCTTTGGTCTTAGTATTACCTATTTTTGACGGATTTGATAATAATACATTATAACCAAGCTCATTGATGAACTTTGTGTATAAGGGAAGAAGAACATGTGACATTAAAGCCATGGGTATACCTATTATACCTCGAGGATTCTTTAAAGAATGACCCCCAAATTCCTCGATCATCATCTTATTTCTAATTTCTACAAGGTCTTGACCTTCTTTTATTTTAAATTTTTTTTGACGTAATAATTTAAATTTAGAACATAACCCTCCAAATGGATAAACCTTTCCCCTTATCAAAATTCCTTGAATTTCACAATTATTTTCGCATGCTTTACATCTAAAAGTATTCTTAATTTGCATTTCGCAGTTTACAAATTCCTTGAGCTTATAGTTTTCTTCAGAAATCGTTTTGTTTTGTAAAAGATCTCTTGTCATAAGAGCAGTACCAACCGCCCCCATGAGTTCAGGATGAGCAGGTACTACGACTTTTTGCTGACAACGATCCGCAATAGCTAAAGCAACTGCTTTATTAAGAGCAACACCTCCAAGAAAAAGTAAAACTTTACCTATTTGCCGGGATCCAACAACACGTGAAATATAATTATCAGCAATTGAATACACTAACCCCGCGATGACATCTCTAGGATTAGCGCCTTGTTGAAGTGCATTCCTTAAATCAGTATTGATAAAAGCGGCACAGCGTTCCCCAAATGCTATTGGGGTTTTGCTTCTAGTTGCGATACTACTTATTTCCTCTACAGTAATCCCCATATCAACCGATGCAGATTCCTCAAGAAAACTACCTGTTCCAGCAGAACATCCTTCATTCATGGCATAATCAATAGGTATTCCTTTTAAAAAAGAAATATATTTTGAATCTTGACCACCAATTTCAAATACCGTATCCACATTTGGAGCTTCTTCTGTAGCTGCTCTTGCATGTGCTAAAATTTCATTAAAACTTCGGCAATTATTTAAATAAACGGATACCATTTCTCTAGCAGAACCAGTTACGCCACATTGGATTATTTTTATTGAATTATCACCTACTTGTTCCATAAGTTGACTGATACTGTTTTTAGTTGCTAGTATTGGATTTCCTAATGTTCTCAAATAAATACTTGCTCCTACGGAATCATCTACAATATTAAATAATATAGCTTTAGTAGTAGTAGAGCCCGCGTCAATACCAAGTATATATTTTTTACCTGGTTTTATCTCCCTTTTATCATCCGTAGCTACACGATAATCTAATAGGTTTTCAGCTTTATTTAGTGGTTCATAAGTTTGAAACTCAATTTTCGATGATTTAAACCAATCTTTATCTTGTAAGGAAGATTCTTGTAACTCAGACGCAAATAGTGAGGCTCCAAATACTTCAAGATAAGGGCTTTCTGGTAAAAGTTTAATTTCTGAGTCATTTAGAAATTCGGATAAATTCTCTATGAAAATATTATTTAAAGCAACTCCCCCTGAAATGATGATTAACCTTGTTGGCCATTGTGCTGCTTCTATTAATTCACTAACCTTTCTTGCTAAGTCATAAATTAGAGTTTTAACGATATCTTCACGTTTACATTCACCTTTATTGAGTTTATGTGTAGCATCGGATTTACAATGAACAGAGCATCTTGTAGCCAATTGTGTGAAATTTCCATTTATACTAGCTTCAATTCCCTCTTCTATAGATAATCCCATCCTTTGAAGTTGTTGAACGATGAATTCACCTGTACCAGCGGCACATTTCGAAGTTGATATTATATTTTTTATAATACCATTTTTCATTGGATAAACACTAAAAGTTTCTCCTCCAAGTGAGAGGAGGATATCAGGTTTTAGATTATAAAAGGACAGTGCTTTTTCTAAGCATTCGACCTCTGAAATATATGGCAAATTAAGAAAACCACTTGTAGCTTGACCTGTTATTACTATTTTTGAATTTTTATCAACATTATTATGTTTAAATATCTCTAAAATCTTCTTTTTTGGATAGCCCTCGTGACGTACAACCTCACTTGCTACCACTCCATCAAAAGTTCTACGAACCCACTTTACAGAAACTGCTCCAATTTCTAACCCTTCAAAATATTTGAGTTCCTGTTTATCTATTCTAGTAAGACTCCGATTTGACATTTTTCTTGTTTTACTTAGATATTGATCGATTTAAATAAATAAGAAAATATAATTATAGCTAGATATTTAAATATTATACAACAAAAAATATGATTACTGATATTATTCGATTAAGCTCATTAGAACTTTTATAATTCTCAACTATTTAAACAAAAAATTTTTCTTTCTCAGTGAGCAGTTTTTAAATAATATTGATTATTAAAAAATTCGTTTAATTTTAATAAAAAAGAATACAGCTCTTTTTAGCTTGTTCTCATGCG
>JAUWHL010000174.1 GCA_030605895.1 Promethearchaeota archaeon
AAAAATAAAGGTCATATTACCATGAATACCATTAAAAGCATTTTAAGTGATCATGATAACAGAGAGCCGGATGATTTCACAGTATGTACACATGGACTATCCGCGGGTACTTTAGGATCAATAATTATTCTCCCAACAAAAAGAGAGTTTTGGGTTACTGATAATCATCCTTGTAGTTCTGAATATGAGAAATTCCAGTTATAATAATAAATAAAAAAATAATAAAAATTAATTTTTGGTTTAATATCGTGTTCTGGTTGCCTGAATACGAAGTTTTGCTTTCGTTCTCTCTTTTTCGTCTTGTAAAATAACATATTGAGTTTTTGATGGTAGTTTTATATCAAGTTCTAGTTCAGCAATAGTTTCGTCCTTTTTCAAGTGATCTCTTTCCCTTAAAATTACTTTTATCTTCTCTATTGCAGGTTTACCGACTCGTACAGTTTTAAATTGGCTCCAGAGAGACATGTCTGCTCGACTGGTAAATTCTTGATTCTTTTGCAATTTTATAGTGCCTTTGTCTGGCCATCGTGCTTTAAAAGTTTTTGCTCCATCTACTTTGAAATAAAATTCTCCGCGCCATCCCATAATATCATAATCTTTAAGAGTTTTCAAACTCATTAAACCTATACTAACTAAATAGCGTTCTTTTTCTTCTCCTACTTGATCTTGTGTAAAACTTTGATCTTTCGCGTATGTCTTTTTAGATTTAGCATAATAACGCCTTGGAATGATCATTCACCTTTAAAATTTTGATTATATTTCAAATGATTTTTTAAATCTAATATAGGGCTATAATATTTATGTTTTTTTTGTTAATTTATTAAAAACTTAATAGAAAGATCAATGTCAAATTGAACTCAATAAATACAAAAGGTAAGAACAGACAAATATTAAATATTCAGATGCCAAATAATTATTAATAAATAAATTCTCAAATTCTATATATGAATATTATGTTATTTGTTGAATTAGACGATTTAACTCAATTATCTGGATTTTTAGGATTTCTAGCTGTTACCATAACGTGGTTATATGGCGGGATCGTACTCTATAAATACATTAAAACGAAGGAAAAGGTATTATTGTATCTCTTTTTAGCAATTATATTTACTATGTCTCCATGGTACCCCAGCGGATTTGGATATGTATACTGGTTAATTACAAGAGAGGAAATTGCATATCCTGTGTATGTCCTATTGGGAACTCTTGGAGTACCTATAGCTTTAATTTCTTGGCTCCAGATATATATGCCAGCATTACATCCAAAATATAAAGACTTTATGACCATAATTACAATGTGTATTTCAGTAGCATTTTATTTATACTTGTCCTATTTCTTATTCTTTGCTTCTGGAGCGCCAGTAGAAGGTTTAATTGGTATTAAAGAAAGTGCTATTGATATTGATTATAGGGGATTAGCATTAGGTTTTCTTGCTTTCTCTTTACTTGTTAGTACAATTACTGGTAATGATTTTGCCATTGCTTCACTTAAAGAAAAAGAAAATCCTGTACTTGTATGGAAGGGTAGATTTCTAATACTTTCATTTAATTTATTTGCTATTGGTGGAATAGGAGATGGATTTTTACCATTAACGCCTTTTACTTTGGTTATTTTTAGAACATTTATGATGCTTTCAAGTACATTTTATTATATCGGTTTTATATTACCAGGTAGGGTAAAAAAACTTTTAAAATTAGAATAATCTAATTTAGTTTTTTTTTAGTTTTTTTCTTTATAATTAATGACAAGTACAGCAATTAATACAATAATTCCACCAAGGATATTCCATAAAACTATTGTTTCACTTCTTTGAAGTAAAAATGAGAAGATTAATGTAAGAAAGGGCTCAATATACAAAAATGAGGCAGCATTAGACGATTTTAATAATTTTTGCGAATTTTGCCAAATAAAATAACCTAATACATAACACACAAAACCTAAATATAGGGCACATATGAATAATTGAATATTTAAGAAGTTTTTAATGAAAACCAGAAGTTCACCATTCAGTAATATAAATATTAAAAGTTCCAGTGTGCCAATATAGGCAATATATTTATTTATAGTGTTACTTGAGTTGGATTGGGATAATTTTTTAGTTGATGTAGAATAGATCGCCCACAATATTGGAGTCATTAATGCAAACAAGTAACCAAGAAAATTAGGAGATTCAGGTGTGAGAGTTGTAAAGTCTCCTCCTGTTACTAACAAGAATCCTCCAATTGTCGCGATTACAAATCCAATTATTTTAAAAGCATTTAATTTTTCACTGAAAAAAAATAAGGCTAAAATAGTAATAATAACGGGTGTTATCAAACAAACAAATAATGCAGGAAGAGAAGGACCAATAATTTCGATCGCGGAATATTGAGCAAAGAAAAATAGTGAGACACCTGTAAAACTTGAGAGTATAATTAAAATCCATTCATTTCTTGAGAATTTTTGTTTTTTAATTCCTTCATCTCTTATTGGTATGTTGTTTTTCTTTTTTATCTTAAAGTATATATCAATTATCAGAAAAGTACATGATGCTATTATAAATCGATACAAAGCAATGGACAAAGGTGGAATAAATTCTACAGCAATATCAACAACAACAAATGAAAAGCTCCAGACAATAACCATGAAAATTAATTCGAAATAGACACGCTGCATTTAAAATCAAACAGTAATTAAGTAGATATCATAATTTAAATTAAAAGTTCTACTTTGATGATATCAAAATAATTTAATAATAGAAAATTAAATACAATAATAATTATTTTTGGAAAGAAAATTCTTGAAGAAAATTAGCTATAGTTTGCGCATTGGAATCATTGGTAATAGAGAACAATTAAAAGAAATTTTCTTAGAAAGCTTAGCTAATTCTGCTATAAAATCTAATCTTTCTGATGATTATTCTGAATTTTTAATAGTTTTCAAACAAATACCAGTTAAAATTAAGATTTATCTACATGAAAATCTAGAAAATTTAATCTATGATTTTGAAAATATTCAAAAACTTGATGTAATAATTCTTTCGCTAGACTTAAATAAGCCCGATTCACTCAGTATTATAAGTAAACTATTGATAGAAGAATTTAATGAAACATTCTCTTTTCAAGGTTTATCAATTTTAGTTGGGATGAATATTGAACATATTTTTAGTAAAACTCCTTCAAAAAAATTTAAAATTAGTAGATTTCAATTAGAAAAAACTACAAAGGATTTGAATTTTATATACTGTTTTGAAATTTTTAATAAAAATAGAGATGTAAATGAGATATACAACACAATTCTTAATGACTTCATTATAAGATTTCAATATTCAAGTCCAGAATTGTTTGATACCGCTAAAGAGTATGGAAAAAGACTTTTGAGCTGATTGAAAACTTATGCTTTATTACTAATAGAGAATTTACTAAATATATAGAAAATCGATAAGTTATAAAAACAATAAGGACAAATTTAACTATTATTATTAAAAATCCTATCTTGGATAATTAAAGCATATGACTTATTTAAGATGGAGTTGAATTATATAAAATGGGAGAAGAATTAAACGGTTTATTAGCAATAGAGAGAAAAGAAGGACGGAGAAAATGTCCAAGCTGTGGAGAGGAATGGCGTGAAAAATAGTGAATAAAAGGACTTAAAAATTATTTTATTTTTTACTTTTTATTAAAATTTCCAAGTTAAATTTTTATTAATACGTTCTACTATTACTAAAAACAATATTATTTCATAACCTTTTAAATTAAAAAAGCAAAATAAGTAATATTACTTATTAGACAAAATTTTATAATTTTTTTATTGATTGGGGAGTAAACACGATGGATTTTGCTAGATTTGTTCAAATTTACTTGGTTCAAGGCGGATTTGCTTTATTTTTTCTATACATGGCATATATAGTACTTAAAAGAGGCAAAAAGCATTTACATCTTTATCTAAGTGGTTTTTATCTAACTACTGCCATTGGGGGTATTATAAATATAATCTACGCAAATATATTTGATGCGACAATTGTTTATATAATGCATTTTCTGACATATTATCTATTTTGTTTTTCAATGGTTTTTCTTCTATTATTTACATTAATTCTTATAAAACCTGCTGAAAAGATTAAGATTAAATTTCAGCTACTACTTTTGGTAATTTTTGGATTATTAATATTGGGTCTTTTATTTATTCCAAATGGAATAATTATAGATGAGAGTACAAATTGGAAACCGGATTGGAGTTGGATATTTTTCATATATTCGATTATTGTTTGTACAAGTATTGTGATTTTACCAAATCTTTATTATTCAATAAAGATATATACAAAATTCGAGAATGAATATCTGAAAAAAAAATGGAAATATTTCATGATTGGAATTTGTGCTTACTTCTTTCTCTATTATGGAACTTCTTTTTCTAACACATTAAACAATGATACATTTAGATTCATTTGGTCACTAATATCTTTACCAACTCTTATATCATTATATTTAATATATCATGGTGTAGGACGTCAACTTGAATAACATTACTTATTTTTTTTATTAGAATGATTAAAATAAAGCAATATTTTTACTGTTGGGAAAAAAAGCAACAATAATAAATATAGATTGATAAATTGTTACATTATTAACTAAATTTATTTTAAATTTAAATTAAGGTTTAATGTGGTTATATTATGACTCTTTATCAAGGAATGACAATATCAAGAGCATTAACTGTGTATGTAGCTCAAGGATTTATTTGCTTTTTTTTTATATTTTTAGCCTATAAAATCCTTAAAAGAGATAGAAAAAGATTAAACATAATATTTTCAGGATTCTATTTATCAGCAGGACTTGGACTACTCATGAATTTCTTTTACGCTCCACTTGATCCATTGCAATTTGAACCTGTTATTTTGTTTATGAATTATATAACGAATTTTGGGATTTTTTATTCAATTATATTTCTCGTAATTTTTGAATTAATACTATTAAAATCAGAAAAAGTCGTTACTCCTATAAAACAATTAGTAATTCTCATAGCTTATGGTATCGCCATGTTTTGCATGATCTTTTTCATCTATGTTGAAGGATTGGGTGTAGAGATTGATCCTGACAGTTGGAGCCCCCATTGGATGCCTGCTTTCTTTATTTACCTTTTAATTATTGAATCTATCCCAACTGGTCTTTTCTTCTACTTCTCCTTCCAAATATATAAAAAATTTGAAGATTATGAATTAAGAAAGAAGTGGAAATTTTTTATATTTGGAGCGGTTGCTTTAATAATCTTTATGTATGGAATTTTTATATCTAACTTTTTGAATGATCCAACATTTAGGTTAATAATGGGCGCAATAGGTTTGATTTTAGCGATAGCTGGTGGATATTTAATGTATAACGGTGTAGGTCGCCAATTAGAAAAATAACATCTATTTTTTTTTATTTTTATTTACATTTAACCATCTCAAATTTTATTTTATCTAATTAACATTATTATATATAATTAGATTCAAAATTAGCATTAGAATAAGATTTTTTTGATTGAAGAATTAGTTCGAGTTCGAGGCATTGGTCCAACGGCAGCTGAAAGGCTAGTAAAGGCAGGTGTAAAGACTATAGAAGAGATTGCAAAATCAAATCCAGAACAGTTAGCATGGATTAAAGGTATTGGTATGATTTCGGCCGATAATATCATCCAAAACGCCAATGAATTATTAAATTTGGAAAAGGGAATACAAAAAGTATTGAATTCAATCAAAGAGAATTTTGCTAAAAGTTGTCCAAAATGTGGTGGAGATATTAGCGAAAGATTAATAATTTTAGGACCAGAAAAGAGATTAAGGGCGAATCAGTGTGCAGTATGCAAATTCTATATGCCAATCTAAAGCAACTTTTCATACATAAAATCTACACTTGGATCCAAAAAGCAAATAGAAATACATAAGACAGAAAATAAAGCGATATAAATAAAATTCCTGCTTTTTTATCAATTTTTCGTCTTGCAGCAATTGTTATAAAAACAATTAAACTTACAACCAAAGTATAGAGAACTGTAGGTACTGCGAGTGCAGCTGTTACTGCTTGTGGGAATAAAACTTGCCCAATACCTATAGAAAGTGTTGAATCTACTATACATGAGCCAACAATGTCTCCAATGGCGATTTGATGATGTTTTAGTCTAAGAGCATTAATATCTACAGCCAATTCCGGAAGCGAGGTACCCACAGCAACGATAAAGAAGCTAATAATGTATTCATGTATGTTCAGAACACTTGAAATAATTATTACTGATTCAACAATCATATAAGCAGCTAATGTTACACCACCAAATCCTAAACCTGCTATAAGGACGTGAAATTTTTTGCTTTTAGGAGATTCGATTTTCTCAATCATTTCTACCCTTTCCATAATACTTTCCTTATTAGCATTGTATATCAACCAAATATAAATTCCTAAGCTTCCAACCATTAATATTGCGTTTAGCCTTGTAATATATCCTTTCTCAACAATTGTAAAAATAACTATCAACGCTAAGATTTCACATGCACCTAAAATAATTATGTCCTTTCTATGAATGTAGATTACTCCAGTAATTAAAGGTAACAATCCAAACACTAAGGTAATTTGTGTCAATCCTGAACCCACAGAATCACCAACATCAATATCACCATGGCCTAATGAACAAGAAATGATTGAATTAAAAATTTCTGCAATATCTGTTCCGATAGAAACCAAAGTAATACCAATTATTAATGGAGATATTCCTAAAGCTGCAGCTAAAATAGCAGAGTGTTTAACCGCATGTATGCTAGCGAATATAATAAGAGCTATTCCAGCTATGAGGATAAATATTGCTATTAATAGTTGACTCATTTTTTAATTAGGGATTTTTAGTTTTGTATTTTTTTTCTTATTAAAAAAACTATTGAAAGAATTGAGGAAATGAAAACTCTTAAAAATCATAACATGAAAGTAAATTTGATTGATCGTATATGATTTGCTGTTATCTTTTCTTCCATTTTTTATAGATATTTACTAGTTTATAAAATTATCCAATTTCTATCCTAAAGAATCCATAAAGAATCCAAAAAAATAGAAAACTTATTATAGAAAATTGTTAAAAAATATACTAATGGACAATGAAAAACATGAATTTCACATTTCATTAGAGAAAGATTTATTCGATAAATTAGAGTCTATTAAGACCTATCACGGAATAAAAAATATCACCGAGATTATCAGATTTTTAATAACAAAAGAGGATAGAGAAATAAAGAAAGCTGAATGAATTCAGAAAATATTTAAAACTCAAACTTTTATATTAAGCTTTATGATCTTAAGTAACTGTGTGAAAATCTCACCAGCACTACCTTTTAAAAATACATCTGCTAGATCATCCATAATTGTATTTTCTCTATTTATAAAAATAAGCTTAGCGCCATATTGTTTAGCAATTGATGGCATAAAATTGGCTGGTGAAACTAAGAGAGAGCTTCCTACAACAATTAAGCAATCTGCATTAGTACACTCATTCATCGCTCCTTCTAAAACCCCGTGAGGAAGAGATTCACCAAATAAGATTACTTTAGGTTTAATGTAACCAGAGCACTCACAAACAGGATATTCCACATTTTTCGTATCTATTTCATCGTATTTGAATTCCATATTACATTTGATACAATGAAGTTTTCCATATTCTCCATGCAATTGGTAAATTTTAGCACCGTTTTTTCCACTTCCTGCTTTTTGATGCAACATATCAATGTTTTGCGTAATCACAGCTTTTACTTTGCCCATCCTTTCTAATTCAGCGATAGTTAAATGTGATTGATTAGGTTCTGCTGTGCCAACAAGATCTTCTACTTCTTTATGCATCTTCCAAAAAAGAGAAGGATCCTGTAAAAAATACTGATAACTAGCATAAATATTTGGATCGTAACGTTCCCATAAACCACCAGGACTACGAAAATCATCAATTCCAGATTCTGTAGAAATACCAGCACCAGAAAATACCACAATATAATTAGAATTTTTGATTATAAGAGCCGCTTCAAATAACTTATCTTCATCAATCATTTCTTTTATATTGATTTTTTATTTGAATAATTGATGATTTGCTTATTAATTTTGCATACAATTATTAACTTCATTTTTTAGTAAAATCGATTAAATTATCTTGAAATCCAAGATTTTTCAGAAGACTTTCGGCTTCTATTATAATGTCATTTACTAATTCCTCTACAGAAATAATTTTATTAATTGGTCCAGCAGCTAAGGAAAAGGGTGAAGCTTTAGGTTGATCTGATTCAAAATGACAAATTTTTTTAATTAACTCTGGATCAAAACAATCTGCATCAATTATATTTTGTTTCCAATTATCAGCGATAGGACTTTCTTTAGTTGCTAAGAAGGCAGTACATAAATGAACTGCTTGTGCCCCAGCGATTAATGCCATCAGCATACCTTTTCCACTACTAATTCCTCCTGAAGCTATTATTGGAGTTTTCAATAATCTCTCAGCGTTTACCATATTAATAAGAAAAGTGTTTTGTTTCGGATTTTTGAGCCCTCCACCTTCAAGTCCAGTTAAAATTAGTGCATCAGGACCTAATTTTTCTCCAAATATCGCATGTTTCATAGTAGTAACTTTGTGAATCCAGTTCATTCCATAATCCTTTATCTTTTTTCCAAAATCTTCACACCTAGGTCCAGCAGTGATTATTGTTTTGACTCTTTCTTCTTCAGCAATTTTTAATTTTTGAAGAAACATTTCACTTAGATCTTTTTGAAATCCTATTGGTGTAAAGGGAGAAAAATTTACAGCAAATGCATTATTTGTATTATTTTTGATTTCTAAGAGAGCATTCCGAAATTTCTCCTCTCGCTTAAAATAGGAACCTGTTAGAACACCACATCCACCAGTTTTACTTATTGCGGTAACTAATTTTGTATTATCTAATTTAGCAAATGCACCTGATAAAATTGGATATTTGCAGCCAATCAATTCAGTTATGGTTGTTTTCCATTTCATTTCAATCACAAAATAATTTTAAAACTTGAAATTTAAGTTTGGATTCTTTTTTATTTTAAAGATATTTTGTTAGAATTATTAAGTTTTCTGAAAACTAATAAGTAGATGTTAAATCTGAAAAACGTATAAATATTAGATTAACCACATTACTAAAAATTATAAAATTTACCCTTATCTTTTAGATAATAAAATCCAAATCTTTCTGTTCGCCTTTCTTTCATAGCTTCGGTTTGCCATTTCATATCTTTCGTATAGAATTGAGATTTATGTAATTTCAAAGCTTGATAAACCTTAAATCTTAAATTTCTGATTCTATTTTTTATTAAATGTTCTCCCCGAGCTTTTAAAGGAGCATGGAGATAATAGATATAAAAGTTAAGATTACTCATATTAAGTTCTTGTGCAACCTTAACGGCAATATCATGAGTAGCTTGATGATCTGGATGATCATTATTATTGCTTGGAATTACAAACAAATCTGCATTTCTCACAATATCTTTGATTTTTTCAACAGCATTATCAATATGATCTTGTAACTCTTGATCATAAAAATTTAAAAAGTGTCTATTTTCTTTTTTCACCCCTAAGAATTCACCCGCAGCATCTGCTTCAGCTAATCGAATTTTAGCAAGTTGATCTTCTGAAATTTTGGTTGCCTCACAATCATCAAGAGTATTCTCTTCTCTTGCCTTTCGATATCCAGCTCGACCATCTGTAAACCATATAATATGAACTTCGTGATCTTCATTGAGCCATTTCATAATCGACCCACCTGCACTATAACTTTCATCATCAGGATGAGGTGCAAACACTACAATTTTAAAGTCTTTTCACCAATTTTTTTGAAATAATATTTATGTATTAGATTAGTATGTCTGAATAATTTCTGATTACATTAAAAATATATATTTTTTTAAAAGCTTAATAAAAGGTTGGGAAAATTAATTAAGAATTACTTGAACTTTAAATTAATCTACAAAAAAAAGAGAAAATAAAGTATGGTCGAAAATTGTGAAATTCTTATAGTAGGAGCTGGAACTGCCGGTTCTTATTTGGGTTGGCTCTTTGCTAAAAAGGGATTTTCAGTAGTTATTATAGAAAAAGATATAAGAAAAGAAGTAGGGAAAAGATTAGATGTAATTCATTTTGAAACAGATAGGATTGAAAAAGCAGGAATTCCCCCATTTAAGGTGGGAGAACCTGATTGTATCGAAATTCGAGATCAATCTGTCATCGTAACACCTGATTTTACAACAGAAATTAAAATTCGAGCTCTTCAAACAATTGTGCGTTTAACCCCATTTTTAAATCGAATGTATAATGTTCTGGAATCAGTTGGAGCAAAATTAGAATTTTCCTGTGAGTTTAAGGAGTTAATTTATAAAGATAATAATCTAGTTGGTTTAAAGGCTAAAAAAAATGGTTTAGATATTGAATATCAAGTAAAACTTATCGTAGATGCTTCTGGTAAGGCTGCAGTCGTTAGAACATCATTACCAGAAGATTATGGTGTAGAAACTTTTGAATTAGGTCCCAATGATGTCATGTATGTTCTTTTACAATATATTAAATGGAAGAATCCAGAAGAACCTCATCCAGCAACAGATACAGGATATAATTGGTGGTTATTATGGTTTGGTCCATCCTATGATCCTAACGGAGCAATTTTAGGAGTTGGGCAACCAGGATCATTTGAGAATGCCCGTTTAGCCCGTGAAAATTTCCTAAAAAGAGCAAATCTACCACCTTATGAAATAATTAAAAAAGAACAAGGTAGTACGCCTTATAGAAGACCACCATATTCTTTAGTTGCAGACAGGTTTTTATGTATAGGGGATGCAGCAGCATTGACTTATCCTTTTTCTGGTCATGGTGTTACTGCCACTTGGATGTTATGTATGATTGCTTCTAATGTTATAGAAAAAGTTTTAAGAGCTGGAAAAAATTTGAGTAGAGAAATTCTTTGGGATATAAATGTTGAATATTTCAGAGATCAAGGAGCAAAATTCGCTGGGCTTTTTACTCAGTTGTCTGGAGTTCTAAATTTTAATGAAAAGGAGTGGAACTATTTTTTAAAAAAGGGTTTGATTTACCAAACTGGTGAAGGAGATGATATCCCTGAGCCAAATAAAGAATACGAGGAAGATATGAGCTTAGGAGACATGCTAAAATTCTTATTTAAAATAATAGGGGGTTTATTTCGGAGAAAATTATCTTTTAAACACATGAAGAGATTATTACAAGCAAATGGACTTGCGGGACAAATTAAAAAACACTATGAAAA
>JAUWHL010000003.1 GCA_030605895.1 Promethearchaeota archaeon
ACCATGTTTTTTTAGGAATTTTTTCTGATAATATATGAAAATTATATGATCATTTTAAATTTCTATTTCTAAAATAAAACTCTAATATTTAAAAAAGGGAATTTGAATAATGTATATGGATGATCATTAGAATCTTTAAAAAGAAAGGAGGGCTCGGTACGGGAATTGAACCCGTCTCTAGGGATTCACAATCGGGATATTAGTGTGTCACACTAAATTTGTCCCCAATACTAACCATTTTATAAACTACCTGAATCAGAAAGTTTTCTATACAAACCGAGCCGTTGTTTGTTTTTATGATAATAAAACTTAATGTATCCTTATAAAAAAATTTAATTATCTCTTTTAGTTTTCTCTTATAACAGATAGTATATAGTTTAACAATTGGTCAATGGATTCATTTAGTTCTCCAGAGTTATCAATAACAAAATTTGCCTCTGGAAATAGCTGAAAATTTTTCGCTCTTTCTATTCTTTCTTTTAATAATTCTGATCTTTCTCTTCCTCGCTTTCTTATACGTTTAATGGTTGTTTCAAGAGGTACATATATGAAAACTACTTTAAGATTCGCATAAAGTTTTCTTGCTTTTTCAATTACTGTTCGACTTACATTTACTAAAACGGGATGTCCCCCTTTAAGCCAATTATCGATTTCAATTGGAACCCCATAATCTAAATTGTAAATATGCCATTTTAGTGCGAATTTGCCTTGTTGATCCATTTCTTTGAATTCTTCTTCAGTAATGCAATAATTATTCTCAAATTCAGAAGCTTCTCTTGTTATATATCTTTTTATTAAAAATGCTTTCTTTAAATTTTTGGGAAATCTTTCTATAGTACGGGAAATTATTGAATCTTTACCAGAAGAAGAGTTTCCTGTTATTAAAAATAATGTACCAGAATAGTTTTTTGGCATTTTACACCACTAAGATTATTATTAATTTATAATCAAATTAGTGTCTTACAGAATTTAAAACCTATATAATATTTAAATTCTGATTTAGTTATATAATATTCATATTTAATGAGTATTATAAAAATGAAAAAAAATTAAAGTATGATTAACGTTATAAATCTTACTAGAATTGTCATATTTGAAATTTTACCAAAATAATGACGAAAAAAAGAATTCATGAAAATACAAAAATATCTGATATACCAGAGAGTTATCAGAGATATATAGACGAGATTCATTCAATATCAAGAAGCAAAAAAGGGGGATGGGTCAGTAATAAGGAGATTGCAGAGAATCTTCAAGTAGAACCTGCCTCAGTAAGTGGTATGCTTGAAAAATTGAAAAAAAGAGGGTTAATTAAATGGGAACCAAGAAAAGCCATAAGGTTGACGGAAAAAGGGAAAAAAATTGCTAAACAATTGAATGAAACACACATTCTATTGCACCAATTTTTTGCGAAAGTCTTAAAAATTGAAGATCAAGAAGTTATTGAAAATCTATCTTGTGAAATAGAACATCATATTACTCGAGATGTCAAGAATTCATTAGAAGAATTTCTTTCACAATATTTAGATGAGTAGATTTAATTACAATCTTTAATTCACTGAAACATCTCATTTATAAAAATTACATAAGAGTAATAAAAATGTCTGATGAATTAAAAGAACAACTAAATGAAGTTCGTAGACTATTTGAAAATTTTTCTAACTTTATTGAATTAGATAATTTCAGATCTTTTTTGCTTTTTACTTTAACTAGCCAGGTTCCAACTAATATTTTGGCTCAAATGGGCTTAGGTGGGAATAAAGAGGTTATCAATTTACCCTATAATCCCGTTTTCAATATTTATTATCAGAAAATTAATTTGATATCAGCAGGATCACTAATAATTTATATAAAAAACGACCCGATTACTAGTAAATTTACTTTAGATAAAGATGATCCAATTATTAAAAACTACCTTAATGCTAATGAGATGAGTCTTGCTTTTCGTGGAAAAGAAAAGTTTCTTCTCCCTAAGATTAGTGATTGTAGTGCTTTTGAAGTTGATGAAAATTCGAAATTAACTATAAAGATTGATGATATATTTCATTCTTTAGAGAGTTTCTTAGCTGTTGTTGAACCAAACTTACTTTTTGTTGTTGAAGCTACTAGTGAATCAGAACCTGACTTAGTTTTCACATTTAATATGATGCCACAGATGCCAAGCCGTATGGATCAAAAGGTGTTAAAAATCGATGTATTTTTTGATAATGATCATAAAACAAAAGATAAAGTCTATTTAAAGCGAGAAGAAGATTTTACTTTAAAATACTTGAAAGATATTAAAGAAGTAAGTCATAGTGATTTATATAAATCCGCTTTTTCATTAATATTGCATGTGAAATCGTTTTTAAAATTATATTAATCCTTATTTCTTTTTTCTTTATCTTATATTCTATCTTAACTATATTTGAAAAAATGGATATTATCGCATTAATAGCAATGACACCTTTATTAAATTATTGATAGAATTATATTCGTCAGCAGTTAAGCGATTAATACCATTAAAGGATTAATATATTCAATTTATAAAACATCCAACAAAAAATATAAAGTATAAGATTCAGTACTTAGTTAAATTTTAAATAATTCATAAAAAAGGTTGCTTAAATTGAAAATTATTACAATTAATTTGCCAGAAAAGTATTTGCAAGCAATTCAAATTCTTAATGATATGGGCGTCTATCCTTCTCGTAGTGAAGCAATAAGAATTGCCTTGCATCAATTTTTATCAAATGAGTTAAAATTTTTTAATGAACTCGAGGATGACAGCTTTAAAATGTTAATGAGAAGCAAAAACAATAAAAACAATTAATTTAATTTTTTTTTAAAACATTTTAGATTTTAGAATTTATGAACATACACTAAATTCTTTTAGGTGTTTGAAATTCTGGAATAACCTAATTAAAGTATTAAATAGAAAAACAACCTAATTTAAGTTATTAAATAAGTCTCGAGCAATAGAGATATTCAATACTTTCATTCAATAATATTTGAAAATTTTTCTATCCTCATCCCATAGCTCAAGATATAAATACCTGACTATTTTATTTTCATTTAGAACTAAGCAATTCAAAATTTATATTCACGATTTAAAAATATTTATAGAGGTAAGAAAAATGAAGGTCGGGATAATAGGGACCGGAAAATTAGGGAGTGCTCTAGGAAAAATTTGGGCAGAAAAGGGTCATATGATTATGTTTGGCTCTCGGGATCCTCAGAAAGCAAAAAATTTAGCTAGTTCAATTGGATCTGATGCAAGTGGTGGAACATATGAAGAAGTTGCAAAATTTGGTGATGTTATCATTCTTGCAGTTCCATGGTCCGGAGCAAAAGAATCACTCAAAACAGCAGGAGATTTAGATGGCAAGATTATTGTAGATTCTACTACTACTGCTGCACCCCATTTGGGAGGTCCATTGAAAGCACGTACCACCTCTGCAGCAGAAAAGATCGCAAAATGGGCGGTAGGGGCTAAAATAATAAAAGCAGTTCATACTATTGGAGTAGAAAGTTTAAATAAATTACAATTTGGTTCCCAACAAGCAAGTTTATTTATTTGTGGAGATTATTTCGATGCGAAATCAAAAGTGAAGCAATTAGGACTCGATATCGGTTTTGATGTTATAGATGTGGGACCACTCACAAATGCTAGACTCATTGAACCTCTCGGAATGCTTTGGATAGAGTTAGCTTATAAGCAAGGAATGGGAACTGATATTGCATTTAAATTATTACGTCGTAGAAAAGCAAAATAAATTATTAAATTATTTTATTTTTATATTTCCTATTTTATTATTAAATATTGAAATGAATAATTCTTCAGTTCAATTTATACATAAATCAATAAAATAGATTTACTTTAAAACTTATAAATAATCACATCTAAATTATATTTTAATAACTGTAATATAATGATTGAAACATGAGGATTGCACGATATTTTAGTAATGATGATATAAAAGCTGATGAGATGCCTAAACCAATAATTGGCCCGGGAGAATTCTTAGTTAAGGTAAAAAAATCTGGAATTTGTGGCTCAGATATTCTAGAATATTATCGAAAAGCAAAAATGAAAAAATTAGGAGTTGATTCTTTAATATTAGGTCATGAAATCGCAGGAGATATCGTTGAGATTGGCGAATCAGTTAAACACCTTAAAGTGGGAGATCGTGTATTTGTATCTCATCATGTTCCTTGTTTTGAATGTCATTATTGTAAACAAGGGCATCATACAGCTTGTAACTTACTTCATACTACAAATTTTGATCCTGGAGGTTTTGCTGAATATGTTAGAATTCCCAAAATAAATATTGAAAAAAAAGGAGTCTATGTTTTAGATCGAAATGTATCTTATGAAGAAGGCGTTTTTATTGAACCCTTAGGTTGTGTATGTCGTGCACAACGTTTAGCAAATGTTAAAAAAGGATTTACTGTTCTAATTTTAGGATGCGGTGCATCTGGATTATTACATATGCAATTAGCAAAACTTAGGGGAGCAAAAAAGGTTATTGCAACAGATATCAATGAATTTCGCTTACAAAAAGCAAAAGAGTTTGGAGCAGATGAAATATTTAATGCAAGTGTAGATTTACCAGATGAGTTAAAAAAGATAAATAAGTATAGATTAGCTGATATTGTCATAGTATGTACTGGAGCCGTATCAGCAGCAAACCAAGCTCTAGAATGCGGAGCACCTGGAGGTAAAATTATTTTTTTTGCGGTTCCAGAACCATGGGTTTACCTTAATGTTCCTATAAATAAATATTGGAGAAACGAGATCACAATAATGACTTCTTATGGTGCAGCTCCAGAAGATCTTGACGAAGCATATAACTGGATACTTTCTAAAAGAATCAATGTTGTAGATTTAATTACTCATAGATTCCCACTCAGTAAAGCAAGTGAAGCTTTCAAAGTAGTT
>JAUWHL010000220.1 GCA_030605895.1 Promethearchaeota archaeon
ATTTAGTTTCCGGGTAGAACAAATTTTATATTTAAGAAATGTTAATAAATTTATAAAGGGTAAAATAATATGGGCCAAAAAAGTTCATATAGAGAATTTATAGATCCGATTCTTTTAAAAATGAAAAGAAACAGTAAATACATTTATGATAAGCTCACAGAGCCAAAAATTGTTAAAATTTCAATTTACATTAGTTTACTTACTTTTTTACCTGGATTAATCTTTGGACTAATAATAGCAATTAGATTTGGAGGCTTTGAGTATAGTATTTGGTATAATTTTATAAGTGATTTGGGCACTACTAGATATACACCTGCACCCTTTATTTTAGATCTCACGTGTATTTTAAGTTCTATTTTCATAATTCCTTTAATTTTAAATTTAAGTCGATTATATAGTTCACATCAAAATTATAAATTAGATAACACTAAGAAGGAACATTATATTGTTCTATTTAGAAGAATTTTTGGATATATTGGTGTAGCTAGTCTTTTTGTAGGGGTCATAGGCATGTTTTTTATTGGAGTTTTTAGTTTAGATCGTTCTCCATTTGATCTACATTTCTATTTCACTACATCAGCATTTGGTGGATTTGCTATTGGTGCATTTTTCACGGGTTTAGCTATAGTATTAAGGAAAAGAATATTTCCTAAAACTATTGGGTATTTTATGATTTTAGGACCATCAACAGCTGCTTTACTGTATATAATATCTCCAGCACCATTAACAAGACAGTTTCTTGAATGGATTATGATGTTTTCTTCTGTTGCGTGGTATTACGTAATAGTTTTCATTACTTTACAAAAATTAAATTCACTTCTCTTTTTCAATCCCGATTTTAAATGGTAAAAATTTGAATTTATCCAAATATTCAATTTTTTTTTAATTGATATGATTAAATAATAGTGGATGCTTAAATTCTGTGAATATTACAGAAACTTTTATTTATATCACATAGAAAACTCTCTGCTGCCGTAATCGGTACCATTTCTTTATTAAACAAGCATAATAATTTTAGGTTATAATCAGAAAATATTGCCCGAATTTGGAAGCCTAAATGGGCTTATCAAATATTTTTAGATGCTTAAATTCTTTGAAACTAAAAAAAAAAAAAATATTATTTCATTATCTTAAATCATTATCCAAATATACCGACAACACCATCGCCACCGTTATAAAGGTCTTCGGTACCAGGAATAACGGGAAGCCCGGCAAGTGGTAAAATGACAAAAAGTAAAAGTATAACGAATATTATTATTCCAACAACACTAACAATAATTATAGTATTTTTTTCCATGATATCCTATTCTTCTATGTATATATAAAACTTTTTGTTTAAAACCTATTTTTATAATATTATTTGTAAATTTCTTTAATTATTAAAAAATAATAAGTTATAAACTTAGATTTCATTTTATTAGATATTATTTTTAATAGATGTGATATAATTATGGGTTTATCTGACATTCTAGAAAAAAAATTAAAGGGTTTAATTACATTCATGGATGATAAAAAAATAATAGTTGCTTTCTCAGGAGGCGTAGATAGCTCCCTTTTAGCTTTACTTTCACGAAAATATGCAAAAGATACTTTACTCATAACGGAACGTTCTATTCTTTATCCTGAGGAAGAAATTGAAGAAGCAAGTAAATTTGCAAATATAAATGATATCCCTCATATGATAATTGAAAGAGATCCTCTAAAAGATGAAGATTTTCAATGCAATCCTGAAAATCGATGTTATATCTGTAAGATTGGTTTATATCGTGAGATTCTTGAAATTAAGAATTCTAAGAATTTTGATATTGTTTTAGATGGTTCAAATGCTGATGATCTTTTGGATTATAGACCAGGAATGCAAGCTTTAAAAGAATTAAAAATTTCCACCCCTTATATTGATCTCAATATAAATAAACATGAAATAAGAGAAATTTGTAAATTTTATAAACTAGATGTCCAATCTAAGCCATCAATGGCTTGTTTTTCATCTCGAATTCCCTATGGCCAAATTATAAATGAAAAAAAGTTAAATATGATTAGAGAGGCTGAAAAATTTCTTAAGAAAAACTTTGGATTAAAGCAATTAAGGGTAAGATTACATGAAGAAATTCTTGCCCGAATCGAATTTTTATCTGAAGATTTAATTAGAATTTTAACAGATAAAAATATAGAATTAATTAAAAGTAAATTGACAGAAATCTGTTTTACTTATGTAACGATTGATATTGAAGGCTTCAGATCAGGCTCAATGAATGAAGTTCTAGATTTTAATTAATATTCAATAGTTTTAATTCTGATTTTTAATATATTTAATTATTTTCTTTCGCTTCTTTAACGCTTCTAAAGCTGCCTCTTCTATGTTATTTTCCATTAGATCGAGAGTCTCAGGTGTCTCTTCCCCTATCTCTTGCTTTATCTTAGTATAAGCAGATTCTCTAAATTTTGGAAGTATCTCTTTTTTCTCTGTACCTTTATAGGTTAGAAAAACTTTGTTTGAATCATCTACATACCCTATTTCATCACATTTTATATTAATTCTATTAAGATCAGATATAATTTTTTCTGATACAGATTCAGAACAATATATTAAAAGAGCATCTAATGAAACTCCTAAATAATCAACTCCAACATATTCTAACATGTTTAAAACATTCGGATTTACAAGGTTTCTTACTTTTTCCTCAAAAATATTAACACCACAATTAGCTTCATAGTTAATTTCATACAAATCACCTCGTAATCCTCCATTTGTAACATCACACATGGATCTAATTTCACTAATATAATCTGAGTTTAAAATAATTTCACAAGCTTCAAGGAATTTAATATTCATAGTTTCTTTTACAACTTTATGATTTCCAGAATAAATTGCGGTAGTGGAAATTGTTCCCCCTCCTGCTCCTTCAGTCATTAAGATTTTATCTCCAACTTGTATATTCCTCCTTGCTAATAATCTATTACAAACACCGATAGCACTTATTCCCCCTACTAATCTATTACCAATTACCATATCACCTCCAATTCTTAAAGTAGAACCTGCTGTTATTGGTACTTTAGCTAAATCTGAAATTGTAGATACACCAGCTATAAAATCAAATAATTTTCCTATATCTGCATCATCCCCAAGATGAGTGTCAATCATTATAGAAATAGGTTTTGCTCCCTTAACATATAAATCTCTCAGGGCCGCTCGAGTTACATGAAATCCACAAATAAATGGGAAATCACTAAGGCGTGAGTGAATGCCTTCCATTTTTGATACAATTATTAAATCCTCAATTTCATAAGGGTGATCTTTAAAATCTTTAATATCTATCATACGAACTGCTCCTGCATCATCTAATGAAGTTGGTGATAAAAATGCTTTAAGCTTAGTTTCTGATAATTCTGTGATTAATTTATGAACAAAGAAATCTCCTGCGCCTCTACAACCAACACCTTGTTTTCCTATTGAGACATTTGCCCTATTAACATCAAGTAACTCTTTTACAAAAGGCTCTGATACAGATTTAATATCACTCTTTCTACATTCTTCAAATATTGCTTTAGCAAATTTCGTTGCTAACGAATTATCAATATCTTTAAAATCATGATATTCTTTTACTATTCTTTCAAGAATCTGTTGTTCAGAGTACCCCTTTTTTATTAAATTCCGAGTTAAACCTTCTAAATCACTCAATTTGCTCAAATCCTTTTAAATTTCTAAAAACTATGAATTAAAGTATATAATACATTTAAATTATTTTGAAAATTCTTATTTATAGTTTAGAGTTCCTTAATTAATAAAGATAAATATGACTTCTTTAAGGATAACAACCCCTTGTCGCATTCATCTCTCTTTAATAGATGAGAATGGATACACTGGCAGAGTTGATGGCGGTATCGGTCTTATGTTAGACCGACCTAATGTAGTTTTTGAAGCTTCTAATAGCGCTGAAGAATTTAAAATTGAAGCTCATAAGTATTATCGCGAATCTATAGAAGTGATTAATGAGCAAGCATCGAAAATTTTTAAAGAATTCAACATAAACAATAAGAACTTCCATTTTAATCTTAAAAGGTATTTTCCAAGTCATGTAGGTTTAGGTTCCAAAACACAATTATCGTTGGCTATTGCTGTAGCGATAACTAAGTTGAAGAATATTAAACCGTCATTAGAATCTCTTACT
>JAUWHL010000034.1 GCA_030605895.1 Promethearchaeota archaeon
TTATGATCATGACTCAAATCGTGGTAATTGGCATGGGGTATGTCGGTATTCCTATGGCTGCATTACTTGCAGATGTTGATGATTTTTACGTGACTGGAATTCAACGAAGATCGCAAAGATCAGGGTGGAAAATTGATTGGCTCAACCAGGGTAAGAATCCTTTTGAAGGAGAGGAACCAGGTTTAGACGAATTAATTGCTAGAGTAGTTAAAAATGGAAAATTTAAAGTAACTGATAATTATGACCTTGTTGATAATGCGGATTTCATTTTAATTGATGTTCAGACCCCTGTAGACGATGACAATATCCCTAGATATTCTTCATTACTCGAAGTTTCTCAAAGAATCTCAAAACACTTAAAAAAGGGAGTAACAATCATTCTTGAATCCACAGTTGCTCCTGGTACAACTACTAATATAGTACAACCAATTTTAGAAGAAGGAAGTGGCCTTAAAAGAAGCCAAGATTTTTATCTTGTATTTTCCTTTGAACGGGTTATGCCGGGGAAATTATTGGAATATATCACAGATTTTCCCAGAGTTATTGGAGGGGGTTGTAGGGAGGCAAGTGAACGAGCAAGATTCTTATATGGAAAGGTTGTTAAAAAAGAGCTTCAAGTGACCGATACCCTCACCTCAGAACTAACTAAATGTATTGAAAATGCTTATAGAGACGTTAATATCGCATTTGCAAATGAAATGGCTTTACTATGCGAAGATTTTGATAGAAATATCTATGAAATTGTTGAGCTAATAAATCACAGACATGATAGGATGATGCATTATCCTGGTAGCGGCGTAGGAGGACATTGCCTCACGAAAGATCCCTGGTTACTATTACATGGCTATGAAAAATATACAGATAAGAAAAATAAAGAGAAAATAAAACTTATACAAAATTCAAGAAATTTAAATGACTTTATGCCATATCATATGGTAGAATTAATGGAAGATGTATTCAGAGAAGTCCATAGATTAGTAGACAATATTAAAATCGTACTTCTCGGGGTTTCCTATAAAGCAGATACGGATGATACACGTAATACACCTACAGAAAATATCGTAAAAGTATTACAAGGTCGATATCATTCTCATAATATTATCTATATTGCTCACGATCCTTATGTAAATGAAAGAGACTATAGACTTACACAACTTACAAATAATTTTAACGAAGCAGTTTCTGATGCAGACGTTCTCATTTTTGCGACAAATCATAGTGAATATTATAATATTGATCTCGATGATTTAAGAAAAAGAGTAAAAACACCGATAATTATTGACGGTAGAAATATTTTCAATAAAAAACTGTTAGAAGCAAAAGGATTTATTTATCGAAAAGTCGGAGAAGGTCCAAGAAAACCTTAAAAAATAGAAAAATTAAAAATTTTTAATCATCTCCAAGTTCTTGCGGAACTTAAAATTAAATCCTACCATTTATTGATTTAATCCTTTGAGACTTTTATATCATTTTTTATCTGCTCTTCATGAATTTTTCGGAGTTTTTCTGCTCGTCTATACCACATATTTAGCATTCCTCAACTAGTATTATAGCAATCATCATCAAACTCAAGATCTAAATAATCTTTTTCGTCATTCATTGTCTTGTAACCTTTTATTTTCTAATTGCTCTAAGATAAACAAATAATAAAAGAATGCTGATTATAAAAAATAAAAGCTCAATCATGTAATTTAATTTTTTATAAAATAATTAGAACATTTTTTAATTCTCTATAAAAAAGATTAAGGAATAATATTCTTATCTCGAATTCTTTGCGGAACTCATAGGATTAGATTCTAATATTTAACAACCTACTCCGTGAGACTTTTTGATTTGATTTTTAATTGTTTTCTTTTTTTATAGCGCTTTTTAAGACTTCTTATACCATTTATAACACCATCAAAAATACCTCAACCGGTACAAGAGGTTTCATTATAATAGGAATCATTAATGTCATTTTCTAACTTATTTTTCCACTCCGACATAGTTAGGATACTTTATTTTGCTTTTTAGATAAAAAAACAAGCAAGGAAATAAATATATTGTTATTATAATTTTAAACTAAGTTTTCAATAACTTTTTAAAAACAAAACCTAACTTCTATTTAATTCACAAATTTCATAAGAGTTGATATAATTGCTTTTCGATTATTGGGATATAATTAAAGGATTTTTCGACTGGGTTGCTGAATCAGCAGCAATAATGATGGTTTTAAGTGGTGTAATGGCTATTACATGGTTGGGTTTTGAGCGAAAACGTAGAGGATCATTTCTTAAAAGAAAATCCGAAGAAGAACAGTTTAACGTTACAAAATTTCTAAGAGGATTGTCATATATTGGATTGGTTCTTGGTATTTTTGTTGTATGGTCTGGTGCGGTAAGTCTTATCTTAAATATCCCCCCTAGTTATCAATATAGGGACGTTACCGAGGACGCAGCCAATCATTTCACAAGTATCTTCTTGATTGTAATTGGTTTGGTCATGTTTTTCAAACCAATCGATGATTTACCATTAGCCAGTATTTTAGGACTTATCGCAGGAACAGTTACTGCCATTGTAATCGCCTTACTCGTACCAGATTGGGCAGTTGAATTAATAGCAGGAGTCATAAACCCAAAATGGCTACTAGTAATAATATTTATAATTGTTGCTGTTGTTGTTGCACTTTTTTTTAAGTTTTACCTATCTATTTTGCAAAATCTATCAAAATTCTTATCTTGGCCTCCAATAGCCTTTATAATTATGATTTTCTGCTTTGTTCAAGGATTGGCGTTATGGATTTGGGGCGTAAGTATTTTTGGGCTTAATCTTCTATAATCTAATATTATCCTTTTTTTTATTTTTTAAAATTGAATTCAAAACAAGCTAGGTTTAATTATTATTTGCCAATTTTAATAAATATTAAATATTTATTTAGCTTAAGAACGAGTATTGTTGAAAAAAATGGCGGGAATTAAAGAATTAAAAGAAGAACTCTCTGAAATGCGAAGAAGCATGGAAAAATTAACAGAAGAATTGCATGAGACAAATTTAGTTATAAAAGAATCTTTAAAGTCTACTTCTCAAACAATTAAAGAAGCAAGTGAAACGTTTTCAAAAGCTTTAGAGGATACTATGACACAAATGTCAAATTTAACGATTCAGATGAATATAAGAGATACAATTTTAAAGAATCTCGGAATTGACGGAATGATTCCAGATTTTTTAAAGAAAAAGAAATAAGTGTTAAATTTTTTGTTCTTTCTCGAACTTCTTAAAAACAAAAAATGCCACAATTAAAGAAATTAAATATACAAAGGTAATTAACACCCATAAATAAGCTTCACTAGCTTTATTCGAAATTGCAGCATCAATTGTTTTATAAATAAAGAATATGCTGAATAGTGCTAGCAATGTAAGTCTTGATTGTAATTTTTGCATGATTTATGAAAAACTTATTTTTAACATTAAAATAATATACAACTTAAAATTAAAAGTATAATAAAGAATAATATAAAAACGATAATTTTTTAAAAATGTCAGAAAGAACTCCTCCTACTTGTTATATCTGCGGTAATAATTGTAAAAACTCGATGGAATCCACCCACTATTGTATATGTGATATTGCTATATGTCATAATTGCATTAATTCTGTTAAAAAGAATGATAAAGTATGGCTTTGTCCTCACTGTAAAGAAGAAAATGATATTGAAGGAAGTAAATTGTTCCGAGCAACTTAATTCTTAATATTGATCATTTTTTTATAAAAATATTTTAATTCTATAATATATAACCGATGATGAAAAAAAACTCATAATGATACCAATATGATTAAATCATGGAAGACTGAGGTTAAGTATTAAAAATTCAAAAAGCTAAAAAGCTTTCATCATTATATTTACATAAAAAAATATTAAAATTGGATTTTCTGTGTCAACTAACATAATTTCTAAAGTTGTGGAATTAGAAAACTGCAATAAAGATTCACTTATAAAAGCCGTTTATAGACCAGAATTTTGGCTAACTGTTAATCCTGCTAAACATATGCATGCTGAATTTATATCCCCAAATGTATTATTCACTAAAATAACGGAGGAGATTATCAATATTAAAGTAGAAATGGAAGGAGAATTAGTATTACAAGATAAAGGAGAACAGGAAGGAGGAAAAGGAAGATTAATTGAATTAAATGTTCGAAATAATAAAGATGTTAGAGAATTAGAGGGTCGTATGCGGATAAAGGCAATTTCAAATAATAAATCAAAAATTGGGGTTTTTATAAACAGCTTTAAGCTGAGTAGTGATTTTCTTGGTTTAATAGGAAGAAGCGTTGCAGAACTCACATTGAGAACGAAAATTACAGATATGTTACGAAATTTAGATAGATGGTTAAAAACTAATTCTTTAGACAATTTATAATATTATTAAGATACAATATATTTTAATTAACACAAAAAATTAGCATTTATTGAAGTATTTTGAAAAACTAGGGATGTAAAATGAATATCTGGGTAATGGAATCAGACAGCGGAATCACACTTGTATACAAACCATATATGGACTTTCCTATAAATGAAGATTTAGTATCGGGGCTTTTAACGGCTCTAAATCAATTTACAATAGTTGAGTTCAAACAAGGAATAGAATCTATTGAAATGGGAGGCCTTCGGTGGGTTTATATAAGTGACAAGGATACAAATTTACTATTTATAGGAGCAGATTCTAAAGCTGTAACCACTGAAACATTAAGAGCTCGTTTAGACGTGATACGTCATACATTTATTCAGCAATATGCTCATGAAGGAAATCGCTGGGGGACTAAATGGGCTGGAAATGTTGAAATCTACAAACCATTTGAGAATGTTATTGATGAGTATTATACTCAGTGGAAGCAAGCAGAACGCATTACAACTGTTGCCGAATTTTTTGATATTTTAGGAA
>JAUWHL010000166.1 GCA_030605895.1 Promethearchaeota archaeon
ATAAAACTTAATTTACCATCACAGATATCTTCAGCAATTTCCAATATTTTTTCAGTAAATTTATAATATGAAATCGAGGTCAATAAGCAGTTTCCTATAGGATCAGTATAATACATATCAAAACCAGCAGCAATTATAATGATATCTGGGCTAAATTCTTTCAAAACAGGTTCAATAATTTCTATAAATTCTAAAAAATCATCATCAACACTATTCATTGGTATTGGAAAGTTTATATTCTTGCCAATACCTTCCCCTTCTCCTAATTCATTAATAAATCCTATATCTCCTTCTATAAAGTCATATTCATGAATAGAAAAATAAAGAACACTTGGATCTCCATAAAAGTATTGTGCTAGACCATCTCCAAAATGATTATCAATATCAAGTATAGCAATCTTTTCATTATAATTGAGTCTTTCACGTAAATATAGAATTGAATTTGCTATGTTATTAAAAATACAGAGACCAGATCCACTTTCTCGTAAAGCATGATGACCAGGAGGTCTAATAAGAGCGAATGATTGCGCTACTCTTCCATCAATAACCGATTCAATTGCTTGGATTGCTCCTCCTATTGCCTTTTTAGCCAATTTAAAAGAATCCTTTGTAATAAATACTTCCTCATTTAACATAGGACTTTCTAAACTTGAGAGGTGTTTAATAGAATCGATATAATATTTGGAATGGGCTAAATGAATAACTGATTCATCTATTAACTTAGGTTCTATTAATATAATTCTATCATCGTCAATTACATTCTTCTTTTCTAAATATGTTACAATAGATTGAATTCTAAGGGGAGTTTCATAAGAAAAGAAGATAGGATGTGGATAAGGAGGCTCATTTTTTGATGCAAAATCGCCATCTATTATTAATCCAATTTTGTTGTTATTTATCATACTAAAATTAAAAATATTCAAAAATACCTAAATTATTATAATTAAAATAGTAATTTTTTCTTAAATAAAATTCCAATAAAAAATAAAAAACTGATTGTGTGAATATAATGGATGCCATGGAAGTTTTTCTTACGATAACTCTAAACATTCTTCCCATTTTAATTTTAATTATTCCATATTTCGTTATTCGAAAAAAGTTAATTGGAAAAGTATATTTAAGAATATACTTGGGAATCTTAATTTTTTATGTGCTATACTGGATTCTTCCTGTTATTTTTCAAATAGGTGAAGAGCCTAGAGAATTATCATTACAAACGGGTGAAGAAGGTAATATATTATTAGGAATTGGATACATTTTTACACATTTTGGCTCATTGTTGACTCTATTTGCTTCCTATCCATTAGTTACTTTACCATTCATATTTTTTGTAGCACCTTTTATATCAATATTGTTGACATGGAATAGTTTAAGAAAAGATGAAGGCTCTGTAAAAGATAATTTAAATTTAATAACATATCAAATAAAAACCAGTCCAAATAGAAAAATTCGAGATGATTTGGCCAGAAATGATTGGACAAGAGAAAAACAAATATTAAAACTAATGGTAGTTCTCTTACCAATATCTCTTTATCTACTACAAGTAATAATTGAAATTTCTAGCGATTTTTTAGGAACTGAAAGTGTCTCTTTAACTAGTTCTTTAGGATGGTTTTTGGAGATTTTATTTGTTTATCTTGCGACATTTATTTTCAGTATTGAATTATTATTTAGTTCGCAAATTTCATTAAAAGGAAGATATTTTGGGGAAAAAATCAGAGAACAAACGTATAAAAGCCTTTACACAGTTGGCGTCCCTATTTCAATTTTATCAATTATATTATTTATGATTCAATACAGAAATCAACTTGATACACTACTAGTGATTTTCTACTTTTTCGCATATTTTATTATGGCTTCAATAATTTTTGTGTTATTCCTCAAAATTTTTGAGCCATTTTCAATCTTAATCTTTGTTAAAATAATTGATTGGTGGAAAAAGAAAGATCTTAAAAGAAAATCCAAATTAAGCAATTCTAGTTATTTGATTTTTTTTGCTTTATTATCAATAGGATTATACTTCATAATATTCCAAGCAATTTCAATTTTTATATATGGGAATTTTCTTAGTGATCCTAATATTCTTAATCAAGGAAACT
>JAUWHL010000193.1 GCA_030605895.1 Promethearchaeota archaeon
GATTTCTTAAAACCCTCAGGACCAACTTCACTAATTACAGCATTTTTAGTTGCTTCACTTCCGGTTCCAGATGTAGTCGGAATTGCGATATAGGGTATTTTCTTTCCATCATGAATTTTATCTCCGACTCCTTCAAGATAATTTTTTATAGAATCATTTTTTGTTAGCATGGCAGAAATTGCTTTTCCCGCGTCAGTGACACTCCCTCCACCAATACCAATGACTAAATTAAGATCTTTATCTCTAAATTTTGTCACAGTCTCATCTATCAGAAGTGGAGATGGTTCGCTTGAAATAGAAGTTGATGAAAAGTTAATTGATTTACCTTCTAAATTTGAAGTTATTTCGTCCCATATCCCTGACTGTTGAAGAGACCTTCCACCAATTACAAATAAAACATTATTTCCAAATTTGGGAATAATATTATAAAGTTCATTTAATTTACCAGCCCCAAAAATAATTTGTGGGATTATAGCAAAACTGAAAGGAGGAATCATAACATTTACCCTTTAACTTTGCATGAAGTAGTGAAAAATTTATTATTAAACTATGAATCTCTTTATAATAGGTAAGATTTATAATTTACTCTAGATAATTTGTTTTATACAAATAATTACACCATTGGTGATCTACAATTAAAAAAGTTCATGAAGCCGATTTTGAATATAGAGGAGGAGAATCTGGTGTGAAATACCTAATGAGGGGTCCCTCGATAGACTGGGGAGTTATTTTACTTAAACCTGGCGAATCGATGGGTAAAAATGCGCATGGTCACAACATAATAGATGAAACATTTTATTTCGTAGAAGGTAATGGTATAATGATTATTGATAATAAGGAGTTTGAAGCACCAGAAGGAAGCGTCTTTCTTTGTGAACCAAAAGAAATGCACAATATTCGGAATGATTCTGATAAACCAGTAAAAATTGTATTTATAAAATCTCAATATCATCCTGAAGATAAAATCTAAAATAATAGAAGAGTAGTAAAGTATGGCAAAAAAAAAAGGAAAAACAAAAAGTAAAAGGAGAGGTGGTCCTTGGGTACCGCCTGAAGTTACCCGTGTTAAATGGCCTAATAAAAGGATGGGAGAAATGTTTGGACGTATTGTTGGGGTTCTTGGAAATGATCGAATGGAGGTCTTCTGTCAAGATGGAAAACATAGAATCGGGAGAATACGAGGAAAAATAAAAAAAAGAGTATGGATAAGGATAGCAGACTTAGTAATAGTGAATCCGTGGGATTGGGAAACTCAAGTTGCAGATAAGATGGGGAAATGCGAGATATCTTGGAGATACATGAAACATGAGATCTCTTGGCTCGAAAGGAGAAATAGAATTCCAGAAATTTTAAAAATAGATAATATCCCCCTCTAGTTATATTAATTTAGGATCCACATAAATAGCAAAATTTTTTAATTTTGTATACTATTATTAGTATATACTTATTTTCCAAAACAAATTTTAAAAAAACCCAAATTCAAATAGGATTCGTGAAAAAAATTGGCAGATCAAGAAAAAGAAATAAAGAGAATTGAAGGCAAGGAACTTAAGATCGATGAAAATTACACTAAAAGTATCACTGAATCAAAAGAAGACCGCAGTACTACTCTATTTGCTGTTAGAACGACAATAAATCAAGAAAGTAATATTTTAAAACAAATATTTTACAGATTTAAGATACTAGACATAATCCCAGATATAAGAGCCATGTTAGTTAGTCCTTTGTTGCCAGGGTACATATTTTTCGAGGCACCGCAGAAAAGAAGCGTCCAAATAGCTGTTCAGGGTATCCCCCACATCAAGGGAAGAATCGTGCAAAATATTAACCTTACGGAACTTAAACATGTACTTCTACCAAGAAGTGTAACAGAATATTTAGAAGAAGGTGATACTGTAGAAATAATCAGTGGAGTATTTGAAGGATCACGAGCGATCGTAATGCGTATGCCTCATGATACAAGTTCGAGTGAAGAAGTTGTTGTAAGACTCCTACAAGAAGAAACGCCCATTACTATAAAAATTCATGGAGATTATTTAAAATTAGTTGAAAAGAAAAAGCCAATAAAAGAGCCAATCCCAAAAGTAAAGGTTTCAGTTGATCCTACAATAGATATGGAAAGAGCAATAAGTTTCGAAGATGAACTTGAGGATTTTGAAGAAGAAATTTCCGAAAGTTATAAGAGTGCTGAGGTCGAAGAATATGTTGATGATGAAGAAGATTTGGAAGAAGAAGATGAATGGGCAAAATTCGATGGATTTTAAATTAATTTTATCCATTTTTTGCATTAATTATTCGCAGATTTAAGAAATTCATTATTTCCTTGAATTTGAAATTTGGCTCAATTAGAATTTTAGAATTTTACAAGGTTTTGTCGAATGTTTGTTGCGTCTTCCTTAAGAACTTGATTAATAAAAGAATTTTTATAGATAGACTTTTATTTAAGATATAAAATCGTTATATAAACAACCAGTTAAATATAATATCAGTAAAATGATTAAAAATATCTTCATAATGAAGGGAAACACCGGTGAATTAATCTTCTATAAAACCTATGAAGATATTTTCAATGTTAAATTAACTAGTAGTTTTTTAAGTGCAATCTTCTCATTTGTAAAACAAACACTAAAAACCGAAGAATTATCTGAAATCGAAGTCGGACTTTTTCGGTTTATATTCGAGATTGAAAAAATAGGGAAGGACGAATTATTATTTGCTCTTTTTAGTGATAGAACCGACAATCTTGTTGAGATTCGAAATCAATTGAGAGAAATTAAGAATCAATTTATTAATAAGTACGATCTTGCCTTACTCACTGATAATTTTGATGGAGAAATTTCAAAATTTTTTGAGTTTGAGAAAAATGTAGATGCTATTATGGAAAACCATGGCCAAATAGTTTCAGATGAAATCAAAAAAGATTTATTAAATGTTTTTAATGAATTACATACTTTTTCTTCTTTTGTTGTCTCTTCTGCTCTATTAACCCAAACAGGTAGGGTTATATTGTCATCTTTAGAACCAAATATATTATCTGAAATCATTAGACTTTTAGAGGGTAGATTTATATCTGGAAATTTTAGAGTAAATGAACTAATCTCTTTAGAAAAATTTGGTGTGCTTTCTTTAATAGGTATAGACGAGCACTTTATATCTGTCATTCAATTTAAGAGTAATTGTCCTTTTGAGACAGGATTAGTTATCTCAAAAAGGTTTTCAAACAGAATTCAAAAATTGATTTGTTGATCTTAATGAGCTTTGTTATGGAGAAATCGACATTATTAATGATTTCATTAAATAGTTTAGTAAAAAAAAATATGATATTTCGAAGATCGTTAATTTGTTTTACAAAATTTAAAAAGTTAATGCACTTTTTCCCTAGTATAATTAATTATCTAATAAATATCAAATTTTAAGAAGTGGGGTAAATATTATGCCAAAGTTTATAGATCAAGCTATTAGTGATGAAATTCTTGAGAAATTGAGCCTTAAAAATCGATATTCTTTTGTGAACAATAACCTAATGGCTATACTTTCACCTGAACAGTTTAATTATTTTAAAAAAGTTCAAAAATTCTGTATGAGGTTTGAGAAGAAAAATGAGATCACCCATGGTCCTGAAGAAGACGTATATGATTGGGTTCCAGCATTCGGAGCTGAAGGTTATATTACAAGAGCTCATAATTTCGAGATGATCGATGTTGTATATGAATATTATGGTGCTGTAGCAGATTTCCTTCGATATCTTGCTGTAGATAATTTTGATCCTCAGTTTGCAATGGGAAGCGGTGCTACGGTATTAGCAATTAATCCTGTAGTTGATCATCATGAAAATATTCCAGCACGGCTTGAAGCCTTAAAAGATATGGTTACAGGTAAGACACCCGGATGTATATGTATAACAGAACCGGAAAGAGGTTCAGATGCGGTTCATATGTTAACCACGTGCGAGGAACAGGATGATGGTAGTTTTATATTAAATGGAGAAAAAATATACAATACAAATGCTCCAAAATCAAAATGGGCAGTAGTATACGCCACAGCTGAAAAAAATAATGGTAACACGATGGCCCAATTCTTAGTGGATACCGCGTGGGAAGGATGGAGATGCGAACGAGTTGGAATACCTTATGTTGATAAATTATATCTTGGGCATGAGCATTTTGAAAATCTAAGGGTTCCAGAAGAATATATTCTAGGCCCTGTTGGAAAAGGTCGTGAACACCTTTTTGAAGGACTTGTACCTGAACGGATTGGTATTGCTTGTGGAGCTATTGCACAGTGTTGGGGGGCCGTATCTCACTGCGCGATATATGTTAACATGAGAAAACAATTTAATCAAGAGGTCCTAAAATTCCAAGGAGTTGGATTTACATTAACCGATCTTTGGGCAAAAACGACTAATCTGACATTAGGTTTACTTAAATTCTGTGAAGAGTACGATAAGAAGATGGAAAAATTTGAACGTAAGATTCCCACAAACATTAGCCGAGCGATGGTAGCAAGTGCTTCTCAATTTAAATATCATTGCACGAATCTCTCTAAGCAAATTTGTTACGAAGCCGCTAACCTTATGGGTGGTGCTGGATTATCAGATAATACATTAATGCATGATTATGTAAATATTTCAAGGATTCAAGAAATAGTTGGAGGAAGCCGTCAGATACAGCAATATATCATGTCAATGGCCTTACGCCAAATATTTAAGATGCTCTAGAATCTCTATTATTTTTTTTTTATAATGTCATATTCTTAAAAAAATCTATTTTTAAAAACCCTTTCAGGAGTAAAGTTCTTCCTAGAGTCAATAATGCTTTATTTTGCGCCATTAGATTACATATTAAGCTCGAGTATGATATTCTACAGGATAACTAAACTCTTTAAACAAACGACATTCACTATCATCCGTCTAGTGGCATTAAGAAAGATGGTCTCTTCAATTACCGGAAAAGATTTGAACCTGAAAGTGATAAAAAGGAGTTGGATGAATCAATTTTAGAACTTAAAGAAGCTGACGGACCCAAAAAGAACTATATTAAAAAAAGAAAACAATAATATTAGTGATTAAAATCGATGGCTATTTAATCAGATTGATAAAGTCATCACGAGTTATATCAATATCTTTCAAAATCTTTGTCAATAAACCTCTTCCAATTTTTTCCCCTTTATGATAAGGAACTACAGTAGTGTGCCCTT